>NZ_JFWX01000008.1:0-107028 GCF_000588095.1 Acinetobacter sp. 1130196
TACACCAACCTGACGAGAAAGAAGGATGTGTTCACGAGTTTGTGGCATTGGACCGTCAGTCGCAGCACACACAAGGATCGCGCCGTCCATCTGAGCAGCACCAGTGATCATGTTTTTAACGTAATCGGCGTGGCCCGGGCAGTCAACGTGTGCGTAGTGACGAATTGGAGAATCGTATTCTACGTGTGAAGTATTAATTGTAATACCACGTGCTTTTTCTTCAGGTGCTGAGTCGATTTGCGAGTAATCTTTCGCTTCACCGCCGTAAGTTTTTGCACAAATAGTTGCAATCGCAGCAGTTAAAGTTGTTTTACCATGGTCAACGTGACCGATTGTACCCACGTTTACGTGTGGTTTATTACGTTCAAACTTGGCTTTAGCCATGATGATCTTCCTCGTTTACGTCGAACCAACTACAAATGGCGCTGAACTAACTCAGCTTATCGACATATCGCCTAAAAAACAGACACCCAATACTTGAAAAGCAGACTATATAGCCTGCTTTCTGAAAACTTTGTGGAAATCCACTCAAACTTTAATATCTGGAGCTCTTATCGAGATTTGAACTCGAGACCTCTCCCTTACCAAGGGAGTGCTCTACCACTGAGCTATAAGAGCGACTATCCTTCGATGGAGCGGGAGACGAGGATCGAACTCGCGACATGCAGCTTGGAAGGCTGCCGCTCTACCAACTGAGCTACTCCCGCAACGTTGGTAATAACCACTTCATTCGAAGTTTAGGATGGTGGTGAGAGAAGGATTCGAACCTTCGAAGCTTTCGCAACAGAGTTACAGTCTGCCCCCTTTGGCCGCTCGGGAATCTCACCAATATCGCACTTATCTACAGTGCTGTTCTTTACTCATTCAACTTAACACTTTAAAATGGTGCCGGCACACGGATTCGAACTGTGGACCTACTGATTACAAGTCAGTTGCTCTACCAACTGAGCTATGCCGGCGTTTCTTAGTGTTTCGTACGTTTCGTATCGGAACGGTGTGCAGTTTAGCAAAACTCCCAAACGATGCAAGCGGTTTTTTAAAAAAAACCGCTAAAAACTCATAAAATCAATCCGTTTGATGATAATTCAACCGCTTTGATCACTGCGCGAGCTTTTATTTGGGTTTCATTCCACTCAGATTCTGGATTTGAGTCAGCAACAAGCCCTGCTCCAGCTTGCACATACACTTTTTTATCACGGATAACACAAGTACGGATTGCAATCGACATATCCATTTCACCATGCCAACCTAAATATCCCACTGCTCCACCAAAGACACCTCGTTTTACGGGCTCTACTTCATCAATAATTTCCATTGCGCGTATTTTTGGGGCACCGGATAAGGTTCCTGCCGGGAAGGTTGCCTTAAATACATCAAGTGCATCGATATCATCACGCACTTCACCTTGCACATTTGAAACAATATGCATGACATGTGAATAGCGCTCAATTACCATTTGATCCGTTACTTGGACCTTACCAATTTTTGATACACGCCCTACATCATTTCGACCAAGGTCAATCAGCATCAAATGTTCAGCAATCTCTTTTTCGTCAGAAAGCAAATCTTTTTCTAGTGCAATATCTTCTTCTTTAGTTTTACCGCGTGGTCTGGTTCCCGCTAACGGCCGAACCGTAGCAATACCATTTTCTAAACGAGATAAAATTTCTGGGGAAGAACCTACTATATGAAATGGTTTTTTATCAGTAATCGTTTGGCCTTGAACTAAAAATAGATAAGGTGAAGGATTTAGATGACGTAATGCACGGTAAACCTGTAAAGCTTCTCCATCAAATTCGGAAACCATGCGTTGCCCTGGAACAACCTGCATCACATCGCCAGCACGAATGTATTCTTTAACTTTTTCTACTGTCTCTAAAAATTTTGCTTTACCAGTGATCGATTCAAAAAGTGGAGGTGTATGCGGCTTCGCTTGCAAACTAACTGGTGTTGCCAACAGTTGTTCTAATTGATCTAATTTTTGTTGAGCATCATTATAGGCGTTACTCTGCTCTGCATCCGCATGAACAATTAAAAATAACGTATCTTTAAGATTGTCAAAAACAATAACCGTCTTTGAAAGCATCAACCATAAATCTGGAAGCGTAATTGGATCGGCTGTAGGAACATTCTTTAAACGTGGCTCGATATAACGGACTGCGTCATAGCCCAAATAACCTACTAATCCGCCTGTAAAGCTTGGTAAATCTGGTAATAGATCGGCTGGGGGTACTTTAAATTGTTTTTGGAATTCACGAATGTATTGAAATGGATCTAGACAATCTTGTTGTGTGATTGATCCATCAGCATGCTGTATAGATAAAACACCAGCATTGCAGGAAAAAACTGTTGATTCACCCAATCCAATCATAGAATAGCGAGCCCAGTTCTCTCCACCTTCAACTGATTCAAACAAGTAAGCTTGTGTTTGATCTTTAAAGCGGGCAAAAACCGATAATGGAGTTTCAGTATCTGCCAATCGTTGACGATAGACTGGAATAGTATTGTAACCAGCAGTTTTAAGTTGCTCAAATTGCGCTAATGTTGTCATGAATCTTCTCTAATATGGTTTCGATTTAAAAGTGTGTTTTTCTAGATTCGAGTTAGACACGCCATCGAAAAACCATACGCTTATTCATTCTTATCTCCATTTTCTTCATTAGACAATTAACTCAGCAAGACTATCAACAACTTGCTGAGGTTGGCAATCATAGATATTTTCTCCATGATTATAGCCATAGCTAACCACAATACAATCAATTCCGGCACGGCGAGCAGCTTCAATATCATTACTTGAGTCACCAATCATTAAGGACTGTGAAGCAGATGTTTTTAGGCTTTCCATGCAATGTAATAATGGCAGTGGGTGTGGTTTTCTTTCAGGTAAGCTATCTCCTCCAAGTACAACTTGGAAATAAGGAGAAAGTTCTAATGCATCTAGTAACCCTTGAGCAAGCTTGACAGGCTTATTGGTAACACATGCCATTTTTATATTCAAAGTTTGGCAATGTTTTAAAAATTCAGGTACGCCAGGGTAAATTTGAGTATTTACACACAGCTCTGCACCATATATGTCTACAAACTTTTGCAATAAAACCTGATGTTGTTCAGCATCCAATTTTCCAAATATATGAAGCAGAACACTTTCACAAAGTTTTGAAGCTCCTTTACCTACCCATTCCCGTATTTGTGCTTCTGTTACCAATGGCCAACTAAGTGATTGCAGACTTAAGTTCATAGACCGATATAAATCGGCAGCAGAATCAACCAAGGTTCCATCTAGGTCAAATAAAATTAAATCGCGCTTACTTAGTTGTGCAACAGACATTTTCTTCTACTCAAAATTAAAAAGGCATGCGTTTAGCATGCCTTGATTGTAAAAGCACCAACGAATTATTTAAAGAATAACCATGCCAATACAGCCAAAATCACTAAAATAATAATAGTAATTAAACCAATAGATGCATTCTTTTGCTGCTCTTTTTCTTCAGCTACACGAGAAACAGGTTCTTCAATAGCAACCGGAGTTTGCTCAGGCTGAGCATGAATATTCACTCCTTCAGGAATCGGTGCAGGTTTTGGAATAGAAATATTCTGCGGCATACCATCGTGGCGAACTTCCACCTCTGCAGCACGCTCTGCAAGGCTTGGCATGCCTTGATCACTTAAATCTTGTGCCGGTGCAGCTTGTACTGGCTCTGCTTCAATTTCAGGTAAATCATTATTTTCTTGAGCAGGCGCTAGTACTGAAAATTTAAAACTTGCAAATTGAACAATATCACCATCATGCAGCTGCTTTTCTTGCTCAATACGAATATCGTTTACAAATGTACCATTTGATGAATTAAGGTCTTGCACCCATAACAATTGGTCCTTTAAAAGCAATGCCGCATGGCGACGCGAAATTTCAGCGGCCTGTAATAGCAAATCAGCATCTTGATGACGTCCCACCAACATATCACGATCAATACTAATTTCTTGACCAGTAAATTCACCAGTAATTGCTTGCAGTTTCCAAGTCATGCCTATGTCCTATTCATTTTTTATCAATCATAACATGCTACTACGGTGCCGTGCTTGGACGCAGTGTCGTTGTTGTTACTGTATTTTTAGTTCGATTCACTTCTGGATCAGGTAACTGCAAGGTCTGTTTCTGAACAGCAGGCTCTACCGCCACAGGTGTGGTTATGGTCGTGCTTTTTCCACCTGATGGAACCTGTTGATAATTTTTGGATTGAGTTCCAATACTTGGAGGTGTCATTTTTTGATTGTAAACATCATCAACCTGCTCAGGTAATTTTGCAAAATTACCATTTTTATCCATAGCCAATTGCAAGCTATAAAGCTGATTATAGCGCTGCTGAGATAAACGGCGAACATCATTCGCATCGCCTACAATTGTTGGATGAATAAAGACAAGTAGATTACGTTTTACATTACTTCTATTATCCGATCGGAATAATCGCCCAACATAAGGGATACTACTCAATCCTGGTATACCTTGTCTTGAAAGTGATGTGTCATCTGATACCAAACCACCCAGCACTACAGTCTGCCCATGTTCGGCCAAAACAGCTGTTTTAATAGCACGTTTACTTGTCACCAAGTCAGCAGCTTGCCCACGACTATCCTGAACAGCAGAGACCTCTTGCTCTACTTCCAGACGCACTGTACCGCCTTCACCAATATGTGGAATAACTTTTAATGTTACGCCGACGTCTTTGCGTTCCACAGTAGTGTATGGATTAATACCCGTACTATTGGTAGTGACTGATCCTGTGACAAATGGAACGTTTTGACCTACAACAATATAAGCTTCTTCATTATCCATCGTTACAATGGATGGCGTTGAAAGTAAGTTTGATTTTGTATTGGTTTTGAGAGCTTGAATTAATGCACCATACGCCTTACGAGAGTTATCAAAATTACCCAATCCTAAAGTTGCACCATTACCTTTATTAGCTCCATTAGCGATAGCAGATGCAGCCCCAGCCGTACCACCCGATAAATAACCAGCAGCAATAGAAGATAAACTCGCCCCTACATTACTAAAGCTAAGTAAACCAATTCCACTAGATAAATCGCCGAGCGCCCATTGAATTCCAAGTTGATCTGCATCATCTCCAGAGACTTCAATAATTGCGGCCTCGATGAGTACTTGTTGACGACGGACGTCTAGTTGTTGAATTGCAGATTCAATTTCACGCATTAATTGGGGATCAGCTTTAACCACCAATGAGTTCTGAGCATTATCTGCAATGATACTTACACCATTTTGGTTAAAGCTGGTGATATTGTTCTGATTACTATTGTTTGAATTACCATTTAGATTGATTGATGGGGTAGATATTGAACTACCATTTGAACCCGACGTGTTTGAACTAGAGTTTTGGTTATTCCCAATCAAACCATTAATCGAATTTGATGAATTAGATGAGTTCTTATTGTTGCCAGAAGAAGATACTGCTTGACCAGTGACTAGTCCTTGTAAAATTTCTGATAAATTTTTAGCACTTGCATATTTTAGTCTAAAAACTTTTAAGCCACCCAAACGATCAGCAGAAGGCACATCCAGCATTTCAATCATGTGGCGAATGCGCTTACGTGTTTCTGGATCACCTTTTACTAAAATACGGTTTGTTCGATTGTCTGCAATAATACGAATACGAGCACCGCTAAAATCTTTAGATGCACCTGTTGCACTCATTGCTTCAAGTTGTGTGATGATTTCTTCTGCTTGGCTCGACTGAAGATTGATCGCTTCAATATCGTTTTGCCCAGTCCCGTCTAAGTTACGAATAATATTTTCAAGCTGATAGATATTTGCGGCACGGTCCGAAACAATCAGTGCATTGGTCCCTGCAATCGCAGCCATATGCGCAAACTGAGGCATTAAAGGGCGAAGTGCTGGAATTAAGTCATTTGGATTAGTATTTTCAAGCCAAATCACTCGTGTAACGATTTGATCTCCACGAACTCTATTTCTAGCATCATAAGGAATTCCTGAGTTTTTAACGTTGCTATCCGGCACAAGCTTAATCGTATTACCAGAAGGAATTGCAACAACCCCATTTACATTTAAAACCCCAAGAAATAGGTCATAAACTTCATCTTTATTTAATGGCTTATTAGAAATAACCGTGACATTACCACGTACTCTTGGATCTACAGCGAAGTTCTTTCCTGTAATGTCTGCAACTTCATTAATAAAGGCAGTTAAGTCAGCATCACGTAAATTGATCTTCCATGTTTGGGCATAGGCACTGCTACTCACTGTCGCAATCAATGGGGCTGCTGCAAGTAATGCCCAAAGTGGACGTTGATGATTCAATAAAGCCATAACTCGCGATATTTCCTAACTCTTATGGTGACGTGTTATCACTAAAAATTTTGTTGTATGGTCATCACTTGATCACCACGTTTTATTTCTATTTTTACTTGCCCTGCTCGACGAGCTTGTTCAAGTAATTGCACATCCGTTTGCCCCTGCCCAACCGTTTGACCATTTAAAGAGACAATTCGATCGCCAGGTCTTAAACCTAACTTATTTCTAAGCGCAGTCGGTGTACGTTCTGTAACTTCATAACCTTCACTTGAGTTGCCACTGACCCCCATATCTTTGAGGTACTGCTCTCGGTTACCTTGCATCTGCTGAATCGCTTGCCCTAGGGCTTGTTGAGTCGTATTTACAGGTGCCGCAGGTTGAGAAGGTGTAGTAGGTTGTTGTTGTGAAGCATCTGGCGTCATCGGTTGATATAAACCATTTGGCAAACCTTTAAACTCAAGTTCGCGGGTACTGCCATTTCCTTGACGTAACACCACATGATCCCAATAAACTTCTGCCAGTTGATAAGAAGTAGAACCAATGGTTTCACCAACCCGATAACGCTCAGCAATATTATCAACTTTAATAACAGCCGAAGAGAAGCGGTTTGGATAACCCACCATTACGCCTTGTAATTCTAGATTCACACTTTCCTGAGCCGCATTGGCAGAAGGTTCATTAAAAAGTGAAAAAGTACTAATGTTTGGTATTTGTGCCTGCTGAGAACCGAGCTCTACCCGATCAAACTGCATCATTTGTGGAGGAGCAATCACCAACCAAAAAAATGAAGCCAATTTCCAACACAACCATAAAATTAAAATGGCTAAGACGACTACACTAAGTCGATCTAGCTTTTGCCATTGTAATTGCTGTAATTTATCAAGCCATGCTTTCATTAGTTACCACCTTGTAGTAATGGTTGGCGAGAACTAATGACAAAAGTGTCTAAACCAGCTTTTCCGTCATAAGATGGAACGTTAAGCAATAAACGCTGCGTGAGTTGAACATCAAGCATCATATTGGCATCAAGTAAAAGATTCGCCATTTTTTGATTTCGCTGATCACGGATGTCAACTTGTAGCTGTCCATTGTGGTCAGCCAACTGCCCACTTAAAGAAGGCATGTTCATACGATCTTGACGATCACCAATATTATAAACTAGCGCTCCACCACCCCAATGCAACTGTCCATCAACCGCTGCAAAGCCTTGCTCTTTTTTATAATTAAATTGGATATCTTTAAGTTGAATACTATTTACAGGCCATTGCCAGTTCACAATCTGCTTCAGTGTTTCTGGAGCAACTTGACCATTCATATTTCGTACAATTACTTTTTTGCCAAAACCATATGCCATGATTCCCGCTAATTGTGTATTACCGCTATGAATATCAACATCTGCAGCAAAGCGTAATAAAAGTAAATCTAGAGGTCTCGTTTTCCAGTGAATGGTTCCCCGTAAAGCACCACGATGCCAGTCTGCTTGCCCCTGCCAGATGTTGCCACTTACATTATGGACAGTTTGATTATTTTTTGAAAATTTAGAGATAAGCCAAGTCGCCGGAATCTGTAAAATAATAAAAATTAAAAATGCAATGAGGGCAAAAAACCACCACTTCCATTGCTTAGACTTTTTCTTCATTCAGCCTTACCAACATGCAAATTATCGTCCTTATATGAGAGTTCCTCTCTAGTCTGACATTATGCATACTTTTTCAACATCGCCAATTCACTTCATATAAAAAAACCAAGCAATCAGGCTTGGCGTCTTCTTAAAGACTATAAGTTGTACGTATGACAAAATCATGAAAATTGACGATTGATCTCACTAAATGCAAATTTAGTCTCAACAATGTATTTATTCAGGAATTTAAACACTTTATTGAATACTTTATTTTTTAAATAAAAGTTTTAATTCTTTTTAAAATAAAAAAGCCAAGCTAAATCGCTTGGCTTTTTAAGAAGCAATACAATTAGATTAAGAAATCTTCAAGTTTTGCACCCTTTTCGATTTCAGCAACTAACCAGCGTGGTTGTTTACCGCGACCAGTCCAAGTCTCTTCAGAGTTGTTTTTGTTACGGTAGCGTGGCTCTACAGATTTACGTGTTGTTTTCTTACGTTTTTGAGCACCAAACTCAAGAAGTTGTTCAACACTAAAACCTACATTTTCAGCAATCTCGATAATTTGATTATATGCATCTTCAATTGCTTGATCTTTTTTGCTTGCAATTAAAGCTTCTGCTTCTTCTTGTAAGCGTTTTAACTCTTCAACAGATAATTCACTAATATCCGGTTTCATTAATAAATACTCCAGTCTTACAGACAATTCAAATAATACAGACAAAATTTAAAAACATTAAATCATAACCAATAGTATTTATAATCTATTCAATAAGCAATAGTTTGAAAGACGAGTTCGTCAGAATAATGCTATAAATTTACTTTTTAATTACATTAATAATTATAATTGAAATATATTTTCTTAATATTTATTTAAGCTAAATGTATTAAGTCATGTCCTACTGATTTTTCTAATTCAATAATTTTACTTTTTACTTCATTTGGTATTTCACATTTTAAACCTGTAGATTTATCTACACAAACCATTACTGCTTCAGCTGTAGCAACGATTTGCTGCTGCGTTTCACTCCATAATATATAAGCCATACGGAATGCGCTATTGCGCATCTCTTCTACACGAACCCCTACTTTCAATACATCTGGATAAAACACAGGTTTTAAATATTTGCACTGACTTGAAGCAACAACAGTATATATATTTGGGGTCAATATATTTACATTTTCCATATATAAAATACGTGAGCTTTCAATATATCTATAATATTGTACATTATTGACATGACCAAAAGCATCCATATCTCCCCATGCTACTTTCTGGTCGTATATTACAGGGTAGACAGACAGTTCTTTCATTTTTACCTCATATTTTAAATTTTAAAAAATTCGCATCATTTTCAAAGATTAGGTTTAACTGTTTGATTAACTCATCATCTTCTTTTAAGGTTGATTTAATACGTAAATAGCTCATTAAAATATTATCTGGGTATAAACTTAATAATATTTCTGCTTCAGCTTGACGCTCCGTTGCCTTGTAAACATGCCATTTTGCAAATGTTAAAACCGGCAAATTCATATATTGAGATTCGAATTGATTAATCTTTTCCTCAACATCTGCATAGTCAGGAACCTGCTTAAGCAATTGTTGCTGAAACCATAAGTAAAATACGTCTGGATCAAATTGCTCTTTGAGTAAATGCAAGGTTAATGCTTCATGCTGAATACTCATTTCTGGCATACGTGCCAAAAGTTTTAGCCATAGCAATTTACTACTATAAGGTCTGGTTTGAATTTCAGACTCTAAATCTAAATAGCGCTGTTGCAGTGCATGTAAATCGTCTACCGAAGCTTGATCGAATTGTTGAAGAAGCTGTTGCAACCATAAATCACGATGCTCAGCATCCAATAATCCATACTTCATTGAACGCAAATATACCCATGGTTGCTGTAAAGCAAGCTCCCCCCATAACGCAGTTAATCGTTGTTGATATGCAGTCTCGATCTCTTCAAGCCAAGGTGATAATTGATGTTGATATAGAAACTCAAGATGAGTTAATGCACGTTCAGCTTCATTTTGAGCTAGAAATATTTCAATACGCTGCAACTCGGCTAATTCAAAAGCCATTGGTGGGGATTGATCTAAAGCATCTAATGCTTTTTGATAATCTCCACTTAAAACTAAAAACTTGGCATCAATAATATTTTTTAAAAGGCCCGACTGAGTAAAAACGCGTTCGATAAATACCCGTTGGTCTTCGGCCGCCTCTAATAGCCAGACAATACCTAATTGCTCATAAGGATGAAGATTTTTAAATTGAAAAATATTTTCTCTTTTCCTCTGTTCACGCGAGGAATAACGTTTAATCCAAAGCCATATTAACTGAGCAATAAAACTCATCACAACAAAGGTAAGGACTAAGCCCCACACATTTGTTTGCAGTTGCAATTGACGCCAGTAGATATAGACGTAACCCATGCCGTAGCCATAACTCAATAAAGCTAAAGCCGCAAAAAGTACTAAGCTAATGAGCAGGTAAACCCATAGGAGATGTTTCATATGTCCTCCTTATGAGCCTAATAGACCAAGAGTTGATAATTTAGGCACAGGCACGATAGATAAGTGAGCCACTTTAGCAATACGGTTTTTCAATTGTTGACTGGTGGCGTCTGGTAGTTCATTTAGTTTTTGCATTACTGATTGCAGCTCATTTTGGTACTCTGCCATCTTTCCTTGATTTAATGCCTGCTCAGCAATTAAGAGTCTTAATTGCACTTCTTTAAATACAACACTTCGATTCATTAAATTAATAGACGGCGTTTCTATTTTTTCGATACGGAACCATTTTTTCCACCAAGACACTGCCTCGGATTGATCCATTTCAAGTTTAGGTTGAGCTAATGCTTGTTGAATATTCTTATCAATAGTTTGCAGTAAGTCATCAATCAATTGATGACGCTGATTTTGAGCAATTACGTATTGCTGTATTGCCTGTTTATCCTGTTCAATCGCCTGATTTAAACTGTGTTGTAATGCCGGGGCAATTTCATATTGAGGCAAGGATTGTTGTAGCTGAGTTAAATGATCTACCGCATAAATAAACTGTTGTTGATCTATCGCAAACTGAATTAAATCTAATTTTTGCTTAATGACTACCGTTGGCGTAATACCAGTATGAATGATTTCATGATTTGTTAAAGGTGCTATTTGAACGTCACTACTCGACTGAGTCTGTGTTTGTCTTTTTAATGCCACCAATTGATCATTTAAATTGGCATACTGCTGCTCCGATTGCAGTAAGCTCTGCTGAAGCTCAGGAACAGTACGAGAAATTTGCCACATATCGTAACTGAGCTTAGCCAACCAAGCGATGCTCAGCAAAATGATGATAGAAACAAGTTTTCTCATACGAATCCTTATAATGCCTGAATGTGATGAATCATCCCCGAAGGCGATAAATTTTCAAGTTGAATAATGTGAAAATAGGCCTGTTGTTGATCGCGATATTTTTTAACAAGTTGAAAAAGACGTGGCCCTAAAACCAAATATACACAATCAGGTTGTACATTATTTTTTAAACAAAGCTCTAACCAATATTTCCAGCTTGCCTCACTGGTAATTAAGACAAGCCATTTTTCTAAATTATAATTTGAATTTTGTGTTAGATGTTTGAACTTTGAATATGAAACTTCTGGGCACTGTCGATGATATAAGACAAAATTCAAAATCTGAATGCCTTGCTGCTGCAAAGTTTCCATCATAAATTGACGGCCACCTTCACCTCTCCAAAAAGCCACACTACCCGTCTGTCGCATATTATGAAGAATAGGAAGATTGAGCATTCCTTCAGACGTTTCAACATCTGGAACATGTGCTTCAACTCCATATTCATAAAGACGATGTGCCGTTGCCTGTCCGACCGCAATCCACTGAATATGTTTTAAGTCGTCTAGCTTTAAACCACTTTGTGTTAAATACTGCATCCCCACATCAACAGCAGTGGGGCTCACAACTACAATCGCTTGTGCGCCAGATAACTGCTGATAGAGTTGAGCGAGTGATTCTAAAAAAGGTTCAGCAACCAGCTCTAAAAGAGGTAAAGACTCGACCTGAAACCCCTTATTTTGCAAAGCTTGAGTTAATTCAGCCGCACGTGAATCAGGTCGAGTATTAATAAACAGCATAACGTTAGTAAAGGGCCTTTAATAAATCGCCAGCACCTTGTTCAAGTAAGTTTCGAGCAAGGTTTTCACCTAATTGCTGAGCATTGTGTGCTTCATCTGTGAGTTCAGCACGCAGTAATGTTTGCCCATCAGGACTTCCGACGCGACCTTCAATATGAATTTTGCCATCTTGTAAGGTTGCATAGCCCGCAATCGGTACCTGACAACCACCTTCAAGATAGGCATTAAAAGCACGCTCAGCACGCACACAAACATCAGTCTCTGTATGTAAAAGAGGTTGTATTAAAGCCAATACGTCTGGATCATCTGCACGACATTCTAAACCAAGAGCGCCCTGCCCAACCGCAGGCAAACTTACACTTGGCTCGATACAGTGACGAATGCGTTCTTCTAATCCTAAACGTTTTAAACCAGCACTCGCCAAAATAATCGCATCGTATTGACCATCATCTAACTTACTTAGGCGAGTTCCAACATTTCCACGTAAATCAATAATTTGTAGATCTGGACGTTGTTTTAAAATTTGTGATTTACGACGTAAACTTGAGGTGCCAACTTTTGCTCCTTGCGGCAAATCAGCAAATTTTTCAAATTGATTCGAAACAAAAGCATCTAAAGGATCTTCACGTTCGCAAATGACCGCTAAAGTTAAACCTTCCGGTAATGCCATCGGAACATCTTTCATTGAATGTACAGCAAGGTCGGCACGACCATCTAAAAGTGCTGCTTCCAACTCTTTAACGAACAACCCTTTACCACCAATTTTTGCTAAAGGTGTATCTAAAATTTTATCGCCCTGCGTGACAAACTTAACCAACTCCACCGTTAAATCTGGGTGAAGCTCCTGTAAACGGGCACGAATATGTTCTGCCTGCCAAAGAGCAAGTGGGCTTTGTCGTGTAGCAATTTTCAAGGTTTTCATAAATTCAAGCATGGGCTGGTCAAACAATACACCCTAAACTTAACTTGATCCCTTAAAATTGCAAGTAAAATCTCACTGACAAAATAGGATGCTGACTCGTTAAAGTTGGTGTATTCGCTCTCTAAGGGTAGATAAATGACGGCGGCTTACAGAAAGTCTTTCATCCAAGCCACGTAATCGAACCTGATACTGACCTGAACTCACAAGCTCTAAACCATCTAAATAAGCAATTGAGACCAAAGCATTTCGATGAATACGAATAAACTGATCTGCAAATTCAGTTTCAAGTTCTTTTAGCGTTTCATCAATCAAGACACTGCCATTTTTATGTCGTACCGTGACATATTTCTGATCTGCCAAAAAATAATAGATATTTTCAACAGGAATCAGCTCAACACCGCGATAAGTTTTAGCAGCAATTTGATGTCTTTGCGTTTTTAAATCCTGCAAAAGCGTAGGATTAGGTAAGGCACTGAGCTGCGCTTGAGTAAGTTGAGTTAATTGCTTAAAAACCTGCTCAAGTTCTTGAGGGTCAATCGGTTTAAGAAGATAAGCTTGCGCCTGTGATTTAAATGCTTCTAGAGCATGTTGATCATAGGCTGTGCAAAATACGATAGCAGGTCGAGGATTAAGCTGACTTAATTGCTCCGCACAGACGAGACCATTCATACCCGGCATTTGGATATCAAGTAAAATCACATCCGGTTGATGAAGCCGTGCCTGTTCCAAGGCATCTTGGCCATGATGAGCTGTTGCGACAACATCATGTCCCATCTTTGAAACTAAACGTGATAATCGTTCCACTGCAAGTGGCTCGTCATCACAAATTAGCACCTTCATTCATCCTCCTTGTCACCGTTAACTTGGTCCATTTTTTTATGGTTAACTCTGACTGACTTATTATTTTGATTGGTAGTGATAGCTCATAATAGTGGTATATAAAGTTTCACCCTTATACACCTGGAACCTAACAGAGTTCCCATAATACGCCTTCAAGCGCTGCTTAACATTTTCAAGAGCGATTCCATGCCCTTTCCGTGATTTTATTGTATCGTCTGTATAAGGGTTGGTAATGACTATACTGACCTGATTTTGCAATATTTCAACCAATACCCCAATGGTTGCTTTACCTATCATTGGTTCGACCCCATGAAAAATACTATTCTCTAACAAAGGTTGTAATGTCAATAAAGGAATCGTGACCTGCTTTAATTGCAAAGGTTCAATTTCCATTTTCCAGTCAACTTGTAAACGCTCACCTAAACGTATTTGTTCAATTATTAAATATTGTTTACTAAGCTCAATTTCTTCATACAAGCTTACCAATTTTAATTCTTGAAAACTCGCTCTAAATAAACGTGACAGACTAATCAGCATACTTTCTGCTTTATCTGGGTCTATCGTAATTAAACTCACCACATTATTTAAACTATTAAATAAAAAATGAGGATGAATACGTGCTTGCATAGCCTGAATACGAGCATTTAATTCTGCATATTGTTGATGCAACCATTGTTCCCGAACATATAAATAGCGCAAACAAAATGCGCCAAGTAATATTCCATAACTTAAATATAATGGGACATGAGTAAAATAAATACTCCAGTCCTGTCCTGTAGCAGACATCCTTTTCAAAATTCCGAATTGAAAAAAATTAGTTATGATGGTGGTCGCCACCACAATCGCTTGCAACAAGACAAAACCAATGGCCAAAGCATATTTTTGCTGAAGCTGACTAAAAAAATTTTGAAAATATTCAACTAAAGCAAAAAAAGACAAAATCACCCAGTTAATAAAAATCATATATTGTAAAAAGCGTGACCCACTTAATGCGTGCCAAGACTGCGCTTCCGCCAAGGCCAGAACCAATGCCAAAACATTACTTGCAATAATTAATTCTAATAAGTGTTGCCAACGATCAATTTTCGTAAAAAAATAGGAGGAATTTTGATTTCGATATGCTGTAGAAAACAACTTTGTTTGTTGAGCTTCGGCAAGTGATATACTCTTTTTTATTTTACTGAGCCACCATGACCACATCTTCAAATCCCCCTAATTCAGCAGCCCCAAACCAAACCTCAGGTATGTGGGGTGGTCGTTTTTCTGAAGCGACAGACGCTTTTGTAGCAGAATTTACTGCCTCTGTTCAGTTTGACCAACGTTTTTATAAGCAAGACATCGCTGGTTCTATTGCGCATGCTACCATGCTTGCGAAAGTTGGCGTACTGACAGAAGCAGAACGAGACGACATTATTGAAGGTTTAAGCACCATTCGCGCAGAAATTGAAGCTGGAAACTTTGAATGGCGTATCGATCTTGAAGATGTTCACATGAACATTGAATCACGTTTGACTCAACGTATCGGCATTACAGGTAAAAAATTACACACTGGTCGTAGTCGTAATGACCAAGTTGCAACGGATATCCGTCTTTATCTTCGCGACGAAATTGATGATATTTTAGGCTTATTAGAGCGTTTACAAAAAGGTTTGTTGGGCTTGGCTGCCAAAAATGTAAACACCATTATGCCTGGCTTCACTCATTTGCAAACAGCTCAACCAGTAACTTTCGGCCATCACTTATTGGCATGGTTTGAAATGTTGGTTCGTGACACTGAGCGTCTTCAAGACTGCCGTAAACGTGTAAACCGTATGCCACTTGGTTCTGCGGCGCTTGCTGGTACAACTTACCCGATTGACCGTGCTTACACAGCAGAATTACTCGGTTTCGAAGCTGTATCTGAAAACTCACTCGATGCTGTATCTGACCGTGATTTTGCCATCGAATTTAATGCAGCAGCATCTTTAATCATGATGCACTTATCACGTATGTCTGAAGAACTTATTCTTTGGACTTCTGCACAGTTTAAATTTGTGAATATTCCTGATCGCTTCTGTACTGGTTCTTCAATCATGCCACAGAAGAAAAACCCTGATGTTCCAGAACTCATCCGTGGTAAATCTGGCCGTGTGTTTGGTGATTTAATTAGCTTACTTACGCTCATGAAGGGTCAGCCATTGGCGTACAACAAAGACAACCAAGAAGATAAAGAACCTTTATTTGATGCAATCGATACGGTTCGTGGTTCACTCATGGCATTTGCAGACATGATTCCTGCATTGGTTCCAAATATTGAAATCATGCGTGAAGCTGCACTTCGTGGGTTCTCGACTGCCACAGACCTTGCTGACTACTTAGTGAAAAAAGGCGTTGCGTTCCGTGATGCGCATGAAATTGTGGGTAAAGCTGTTGCATTAGGTGTGGCTGAAGAAAAAGATTTATCTGAACTCACACTTGAGCAATTACAACAATTCTCTGACCTAATTACAGCAGATGTATTTGATAAAGCTTTGACACTAGAAGCTTCGGTAAATGCACGTGATCATATTGGCGGAACTTCACCAAAACAGGTTGAAGCTGCGATTGCCCGTGCCCATAAACGTCTAGAACAGTTATACGCTTAAGGATACAAAATGAGTCGACAAGTATTTTGCCGTAAATATCAAAAGGAAATGGAAGGATTAGACTTTGCTCCGTTTCCGGGTGCTAAAGGCCAAGAATTTTTTGAAAATGTTTCTAAGCAAGCATGGCAAGAATGGCTACAACACCAAACTACGCTAATTAATGAAAAGCGTTTAAACGTGTTTGATCCAGAAGCGAAAAAATTCCTTGAAGAACAACGTGAGAAGTTCTTCAATAATGATGAAAGCGTTGAAAAAGCAGAAGGTTGGAAGCCAGAATAATTCGTTTTTTCTAAGCTCATCATCATTAAAAAGGCGGGTTTATATACATAGACCTGCCTTTTTTTACGTGAAACTTACACAAACATATAAAGCCTTACATAGAGCGCACAGGACTCTACATGACATAAATTGGCTCACACCTTAATATCACTTCATAGCAAGTAAGACACGATCCCTGTCGTGTTTTCTCTTAATGCACTTGATTTTCTGTCCTGAACTTCCCCCCAAAGTTCGGGACATTTTTTTATCTATTGTTTTAAACAAATAAAAAAGCCTTGTTTCAAACAAGGCCTTTCGATACTTCAACTCAAGTATTACTTTTCGTGAACTTTTGCTTCAATTTCTTCAATTTTGGTATGGCGAGCATCAAAACCTTTTGCCATGTAAATCACTTGTTCAGCAATGTTACGAGCATGGTCACCAATACGCTCTAAAGAACGTAAAACCCACATCACGTTAATTACACGTGCAATATGACGCGGGTCTTCAATCATATAAGTCATTAAAATACGTGTTGCTGACTGATATTCACGGTCAATGTCAGCATCGGCTAAAAGTACACGTAATGCCTGATCGGCATCTAAACGCGCAAAAGCATCTAGGGCATCATGAATCATGACACGTACTTGGTTACCAATATGGCGGGTTTCCATGTAACCACGAGGTGATCCACCCTCTTCACATAGATTTTGTGCAATACGGGCAATTTTTGCAGCTTCGTCACCAATACGCTCAAGGTCGGTATTGGCTTTGCTCATCGCAATCACCATACGCAAGTCAATCGCTGCTGGATGGCGACGCGCCAAAATCAGTGTCAGACCTTCATCAATATCACGCTCATATTGATTGACTGCATTATCTTTAAATTGAACATCAATTGCTAAGTTTGCATCTGTATCAAGCAAAGAATGAATTGCATTGGCAACCTGTTGTTCGACCAAGCCACCCATGGTCATAAACTTTGTGTTCACATCTTGCAAATCTTCATTAAATTGAGAAGAAATATGATGGCTTAACACCGGATTACTCGGACTCAAGGGAAGCCTCCAACATGATGGCGCAGGGATAAAATGATTGAGCATTAAAACACATCAATCATTAAATTTTTATGACAAAATTAAATTTCAGATAAAAGCATTTTTTTATTACTGATACGTTAACCAGCTGTTTAATTCGACCAGATCTTTTTCACCTAACTGGCCTACAGCAGCTTTTAAACGCAGTACATTTAATAAATAGTCATATTGAGCATTAAGATAATCCTGTTTTGCAGAAAAAGCATTACGCTGCGCCAATAAAACATCAACCATACTTTTTAAGCCTTCGTTATAACTGGCTTTTGAAGCTTGAGAAACAAGTGCCGAAGAGTCCATTGCCGCCTTTCTTGCTTCAAGTTTTGCCCGGTCGGTATCTACCTGCATAAAAGCACTTTTTACATCGACATTGGCACGGCGAATGGCCGCATCGAGTTGGGCTTGCGCTTTATTTAACTCTACACTGGCTTTTTTAATAGAGGTTCGGGTCTGACCTCCATTAAATAGATTCCAGTTCATCTCTACCCCTACCTGATCAAACTTCCCATCAGTCGAAATCAGCGTTTCTGGGGTTTGTTTGGTATAACCATAGCTCGCAACTGCGTCTATCTGTGGATAAAGTGCAGCTTTTTCCACACGGCGTTGATCTTCAGCATATCGTCGTTGTAAACGCGCTTGCTGAATCTTTAAATTTTGTTGTTGGGCTAAACTTAACCAATCATCAAGCTGGGCTGGATAAGGTTTTTGAAAAGTAAAATCACTTCGCAGTACTGCAAGCTTATCTTGATAAGGACCAATATATTCCGACAGTTGCTCTTGAGCTAATAGAATCTGTACATTGGTCGCAATACGGTTGGCTCTGGCACTTTGATATTGAGCATTTGCTTCACTTACATCACTACGTGCCACCAAACCTTCTTTAAGCTTGGCATTCATCATATTGAGTTGTTCAAGTAAAGCCTTTTCTTCTTGTAAATATGCAGCGGTAAGTGCCTGCTGACGTAGTACATTAAAATAGGCTTCTGCCACGTTTAAAACATGATCTTGTTTTTGCAAGCGTAAAGTAATTTCACTAAGAGCAACCGAGGTTTTAACCTGTTTATAACCTTCCCATGCATCCATACGAAAAAGAGGCTGACGAGCAGATAAAGTTGCTTGTTTGGTTGTTGATGTATTACTTACCAAAGCATCGGACAGTCCCTCTTGATCAACACCGGGAAAATTTGAACGCTTTACGGTTTGGCTATTACGATTAATCTTTCCAGATAAGGTGACTGTAGGCAATAAAGCACCAGTTGCTAAGCCTAAATTGAGCTGATCTGCT
Source organism: Acinetobacter sp. 1130196 (assembly GCF_000588095.1). Taxonomy (NCBI): domain Bacteria; kingdom Pseudomonadati; phylum Pseudomonadota; class Gammaproteobacteria; order Moraxellales; family Moraxellaceae; genus Acinetobacter; species Acinetobacter sp. 1130196. Next base: position 19,107 of record NZ_JFWX01000008.1, read on the forward strand.
TCAAATTGTTGTTGATTCGCTTGCCATGTCGGATCATTTTGCTTTGCGCGCTCATAAGTTTCAACTAAATCTAAAGCAAAACTCGGCGATGCAAAACTCCATAAACTCGCCACAAGCATTAATTTTATTTTCATTGTCTAAATCAACGATAAAACTTGGCTTTAAGACTAAGAAAAATTTGATTTAAACTCAAGCCAGTAAAAGTTTTCATTTTTATGTATTTTCAGGCTTTGATAACATCAAAATACAAATGAAAATCAAAAACATGCCTAGCCAGCCCCCCCATGATACATGTTCACCCACCAACACAATCGCAAAAATCGCAGCAACTAAAGGCTCAGATAAAGTTAACGTAGTCGCTTTGCTCGCATTTACAGTCTTTAGCCCAAAGCCGAAAAGTAAATAACCGAGGAACATAGGAATTAGCATCATATAGCCAGCCACAAGTAAATTTGTTGAGCTCTCTAATAAACCGCCCCCTGTAAGCAACAAAGTAGGAAGTAAAATAACTGCTCCGCCACCCATAATCATGCCCATTGCAGCTTTAGCAACAATACCTCGGTCTATTAATCTTTTTGCAGCCCATGAATAAAGTGAATATGTTGCTCCCGCTACCAGCCCAAGAAAAATACCAAAGATTTTATTCCATTCATTTGTGCTCTCTTGTGCTGTGTGGCTTTCACCCATAGATAATAAACTTACTCCCATAACACCAAACACAAAACTCAGGAACCATGTTTTAGATAAAACTTTACGGTCAAAGAATCGCTCTAAAACTGCTGCAATGAGTGGAGCCGAACCAATTGAAACCACTGTACCAATTGTAATTCCGGCATAATGCATAGAAGAATAAAAAGCTAAGGGATATATCCCAACTGCTGCAATGCCCAAAAGAATAATAGGAATATTACGCCCAATAAATTGCCGGTTTTCCCGTATAGCTCGTGAAGCAACCAGAGCTTGTAAAAGGCCTCCACCGCCCATCGCTACAGCACCAATTGCCAGTGGTCCAAGTGTTGGGGCAAATGCTGCCGCAGTTCCTGTTGTCCCCCACAAAACAGAGGCAACTAAAATTGCAATTGTGCCACCATAACTACTATTTTTAATAAGGCTAATCATGTTGGCATTCTCGATCTAAAATATCTTCTGCCATTTGCCTCGCTAATTGAAGTTGACGGCTACTACCTTCTAGACCAGCTCTTGCCATAGAACCTTCTAAAAGAAAAGAAAGTTGTGAGGCGATATAGCTAATACGCTGTGAGTCTGGTATTAATTTTTTTAAATGCTCAGCAACAATAGCCTCAACTTCTTCTTTATGCCTTCTTACCGAACTTCGTCCTGCACTATTTGCAGGAAACTCAGCAGCAGCATTTAAAAGTCCACATCCCCTAAAACCCTTTTCATAAGCAAACTCGGCATGATCTTGATAGGCATCAAATACGGCCAAAATAGCTTCTTTAGCTGTTTTTGTTTTTTCTAAACGGTTTTGATAAAGGTCTAACCACTCTTGATGTCGTGCAGCAATGTAGGCATCAACAAGATCTCCTTTTGAAGAAAAATTATTGTAAAGCGACATCTTGGCTACATCTGCTTTAGCCGTAACCGAGTTAATGCCAGTTGCAGTAATACCATCGTTATAAAATAGTGTAGCTGCTGCATCGAGAATTTTCTGTCTTGCTGTTTTATCATTCATGGTATTAAATTAAGTAGACCGACCTACCTAATAATAAAGATTTCTAACAGTGATGCAATCTTTTTAAGCGTTATAATTTGAGCAATATTAATTTTGATAAAAATATAAAGATGAAAAAAATTCTAATGATGAGTATGTGCAGTGCACTACTTTTAGCTGGATGTAGTAAAACATCAGAGCAAGATCAGGCTGTATCTAAAGAGCAAAAATCAACTGCACAAAAGTCCACCGAACAGCGAGACAGTAGCTGCTTACAAATTATGGCTGCTATGCAGAAAATTAATCAAAATAGTAAAATAGAAGACCTAAATCAAATTAATGAAAAACTTAAAACCTGTGTTCCCTCTTTAAAAAATAATGAACAGCTTAAGCTAATTGAAGCATCGACGGCTATGTATCAGCGTTTTCTAAAACAAGAACATAATGAAAAAACAGCAAAAGCGTTTGAAGCTTTTGGATATGCCATTTTAGAACAAGAACTATTAGATGCTAAAAAAACAATGAAAACCAAGAAAAAGTTATTCGATCAGCTTAGTACTCGTGATCAATATCTGATTCAACACGAGGGCCAAGCCTATATTGAGCTACTCTATCAAGGTGAGGGCATGTTTACTTACCGCCGTCAGCCAAACTATTTAGTTGATGTTTTTGCTAAAGCCCTACCCGCTGACCAAAAAGAGTTCTTAACTCGCATGGCAAAAGACAATAAAGACATTTTCTATGACGATGGTGCGTTGGCTATCTCATGGAAAGAGCTTACTGAGCGTGCATTATTTTGGGAAAAATTTATTCAAAAATATCCAAAGAGTTATTTTATTAGTGATGTAAAATTATTATTTAATGAGTACCGATATTTTATTTTCTTTGGGCTAGATAATACGCCTGTATCCAATGAGTTTGCTCCAAACACATGGATTGATAAAGATGCTCTACAACAAATTCGTTTCTTATCTACACAAAAACAATCCAGCTTAGCAAAACCCGCTCAACAATTTCTGAAGTTTATTGCCACTCCTGTGGATGAGCGTAATAAACAATTCAAGACAGATTTAATTGATGAAAATGGACAAAAAAAATCAACTTACCAGATTGTGCATGAACAACTTGAGCAATTATTAGAATTAGAGTCACCGTGGAATACCAAAAGTTATCGTGACTGCCACATGGATGCGGTTTGTATAGATACAAATTGACAATGCCAGCCAACCTAAAACATGTTAGTCTTTAAATCGCTTGACGGAGCGCGAGTAATAGCTCGCTGAGATTGTGTAAATTCCGTGTTATCGCAACACAAGTTTGATCACAAGTACCGTTGAACCTGATCAGGTTAAGACCTGCGTAGGAATCAAGCCATCTGAAAACTTAAAGCCCTCAATTTATCTAGTTCAAGATAAATCCGCCATCGTTTTTGGTCGTGCTTGATTCGTTGATGTTATTCATAAGGATCATGTGATGAACCAATTAACGAATCTCTCTTCTGCTGAAATTTCAGCACAACATGAACAAGATGCAAAAGATTTAACCCGCATCTTACCCGCTTCAAAAAAAGTTTATATTGAAGGCTCTCGCCCTGATATTCAGGTTCCAATGCGAGAAATTTCTTTAACTGACACCCCAACTGGCCTTGGTGGTGAGCACAACCCACCTATTATGGTATATGACACTTCAGGTGTTTATACTGACCCAAATGTTCAAATTGATTTAAACAAAGGTTTACCTTCAGTTCGCCAAAAATGGATTGAAGAACGTAACGATACTGACGTACTTTCGGGTTTAACTTCAAAGTTTGGTCAGGAGCGTTTAAAAGATATTCGTACTGCTGATATTCGCTTTGCACATATTCAAAACCCACGCCGCGCTAAAGCAGGCAAAAATGTCACTCAAATGCACTATGCCAAGCAAGGTATTATTACGCCTGAAATGGAATATATTGCGATTCGTGAAAATCAGCGTCAATGTGAAGCTGTAGATATGCGCCAGCACCCAGGTCAAAACTTTGGTGCGAAAAACTTAAAAGAAATTACACCTGAGTTTGTTCGCCAAGAAGTTGCCGAAGGCCGCGCTATTATTCCTGCCAACATTAACCACCCAGAACTTGAGCCAATGATTATTGGCCGTAATTTCTTGGTTAAGATTAATGCCAATATTGGTAACTCAGCGCTTGGCTCTTCAATTGATGAAGAAGTTGCGAAAATGACATGGGCAACCCGTTGGGGTGCTGACACTATTATGGACTTGTCTACAGGTAAAAATATTCATGAAACACGTGAATGGATTATTCGTAACTCACCTGTTCCAATCGGTACCGTACCTATTTATCAAGCGCTTGAAAAAGTGGATGGTGTTGCAGAAGACCTAACTTGGGAAATCTTCAAAGACACACTGATTGAACAAGCTGAGCAAGGCGTTGATTACTTCACCATTCACGCAGGTGTATTGCTTCGCTATGTGCCACTTACAGCAAACCGTTTAACGGGTATTGTGTCTCGTGGTGGTTCAATCATGGCGCAGTGGTGCCTCGCTCATCATGAAGAGAACTTCTTATACACACACTTCGACGAAATCTGTGAAATTATGAAAGCCTATGACGTGTCATTTAGCTTAGGCGATGGCTTACGTCCGGGTTGTATTCAAGATGCAAATGACGAAGCGCAGTTCAGTGAACTTAAAACATTGGGTGAGCTTACACACCGTGCATGGGAACATGATGTTCAGGTCATGATTGAAGGTCCGGGCCATGTACCAATGCACATGATTAAAGAGAACATGGACTTGCAGTTAGAGGTATGTAAAGAAGCACCATTCTATACACTTGGGCCTTTAACTACAGACATCGCTCCGGGTTATGATCACATTACTTCTGCAATTGGCGCAGCTATGATTGGTTGGTATGGCACAGCAATGCTTTGTTATGTGACACCAAAAGAGCATTTAGGTTTGCCAAACAAGAAAGATGTAAAAGACGGAATTATTACCTACAAGATTGCAGCACACGCAGCCGATCTTGCCAAAGGCCATCCGGGTGCACAGGTTCGTGATAATGCCTTGTCTAAAGCACGTTTCGAATTCCGTTGGGATGATCAGTTCAACCTAAGCCTAGATCCAGATACAGCACGCAGCATGCATGACGAGACTTTACCAAAAGAAGCGCATAAATCTGCACACTTTTGCTCAATGTGTGGTCCAAAATTCTGTTCAATGAAAATCACCCAGAATGTACGTGACTATGCCAACAATCTCACCAATAGCGATTCAGAGGTTGAAGAAGGCCTCAAAGCAATGAAAGAGGTTTACCAAGAGCAAGGACAAAAACTGTATCATAAAGTGTAAATATTCAAAAAAAACACTTGCCTAGCCATGATTCTCGGTTAGGATGAAATAAATAGATTTCGTCCTGATCGAATCATGAGTATTGTCGAGCATCCAAGTTATACATCTAAAGATGTCGAAGTAACATCACGTGAACCTCTGTTCAGTGGTTTTATTCAAGTTGAAAAAGTCAGCCTTCGACATCGTCTATTTAATCAATCTGAATATACTCCTGTATTGCAGCGCGAACTTGTGCATCGACCTGAAGCGGCTGGTGTCCTACTCTACAATGACCAAAAACAACAGTTTGCCCTAATTGAACAGTTTCGTGTTGGTGCTTTAGATGACTCTCAATCGCCGTGGCAACTCGAAATTATTGCAGGCGTGTTAGATGGCAATGAGTCACCAGAAAGTTGTATTCGCCGTGAAAGCCTTGAAGAATCAGGTTGTGAAGTTCAGGATTTAGAGCATCTATTTAGTTTTTACCCATCAGCAGGCGCCTGTTCAGAATTATTTCATCTATATGTCGCCGAAACCAATTTACCTGCTGTAGGCGGTGTTTTTGGAGTAGATGATGAGGGTGAAAATATTCAGCTGCATTTGTTTAGTTATAGCGAAATTCAAACACTACTCGACAGCGGACGTTTAAGAAATGCCCCTGTTATTATGGCATTACAATGGCTGGCTCAACACAGCAAAACGATAATAAATCCGAAGAGGTAGGACGGTGACTTTCCAAGTCTCAACACTTTCACAAAAAAATCATGTCATCATACAAATTACCGATACACATTTATTGGAGTATCCACAGCTAGAATTTGTGGGGATGAATCCTGAAGAAAGTTTCCATGCCATTATCCAGCAGATATTGAAACAACATCCAGAAGCGGACGCGATTATTCATACCGGAGACCTCGCACAAGCCCCAACCCCTATTACCTACAAGCGTTATATCAGCTTTATGCAAACCTTAGGTTTGCCTTTTTTCCACACGCTCGGTAATCATGACAATGTGGACTACTTTCCACTGCATAACGAAAATCATCAGGAACCTGTGGTGGTCGGTTTAGGGAATTGGCGCATCATTATGCTCAACAGTGCCGTAAAGGGAAAAGTAGATGGTCATTTGTCATTGGAACAATTAGAAAATTTAGAAAACTTACTTGAGCAATTTGCAGATCATCCAGTTCTGCTGGCTTGCCATCATCACCCATTTGCCATGAAATCAAAATGGATTGATCATCATAAGCTACAAAACTCAAATGCACTGCTAGATACGTTAAGCCCATTTAAAAATGTAAAGGCTTTAGTTTGTGGACACGTACATCAAGACTCTCTTAATATTTGGCAAGGTATCGAATTTTTCTCGACACCTTCCACAAGTGTACAATTTAAACCGTTTAGTAACGATTTTGCACTCGATCAAAATGCACCGGGTTACCGTTACATTCGTCTGAATAATGATGGTACTTTTGAAACAAAAGTGTTTCGACTTGAAAATTTCGAAACCCATATAAACACTGATATTTCAGGATATTAGTCCTAAATTGAATACCTCTATGAGGAATTATGACTAGGGCAAACACGTTTTGAAATTATTTACGGGATAGAATGACTATCATCTTGCAGGAAAAATCTATATGATGACGACCCGATGGAAAAATCCATCGATGGTTTTCTATAAAAACACTTGCATATCACCATATTTTTTGCGTATAGATAATACGTGTATGATGAGGAATGCCCTATTATGGCGAATGACAACCACAACCAAGTTTTGGATGAACATACAGAAGTTGTAGTAGAAGGTGATAAAGCTTCTGCAAAACGTGCACGTAAAGTGAAACCTAAAACTTCTGACGTAGGCTCAACTGCAAGTTTATTTGGTATTGCACCTTATCAACCTAAGAAAAATGAAGAGTACATGTCTGAAGGACAGCTCGAGCATTTCCGACAAATTCTGCAAGCATGGAAAGCTGAATTAATGTCTGAAGTTGATCGTACTTTAAATACGATGCAAGATGAATCAACTGCATTGCCAGACGTAAATGACCGTGCTACCCAAGAAGAAGAATTTGCAATTGAATTACGTACACGTGACCGTGAACGTAAATTAATTCGTAAAATCGAACAATCTCTTGAAGCGATTAAAAACGAAGACTACGGTTTCTGTGAAACTTGTGGTATCGAAATCGGCTTACGTCGTTTAGAAGCGCGTCCAACTGCAACGTTATGTATTGACTGCAAAACCTTGGCAGAAATTAAAGAGAAGCAAAATAACGGTTAATTGTGACGGTTAAGAATTCTCTAGCCGAGTTCGACTCGACTTTTGCGCAGCAGTTAAATCGCTTGCCAGAAAAGCATAGCTTTTCTCTTGCGCAGCGGCGGAACAATGTTCCACTTAATCGCTGCTCATACTCAGGCCGGTTTGCGCCCTCGCCAACCGGCCCTTTACATTTCGGATCACTGATTACTGCTGTTGCCAGTTACTGTGATGCTAGAGCTCACAAAGGGCGATGGTTTGTTCGTGTTGAAGATACTGACATTCCGCGCATCTATCCTGGTAGTGAAGACCATATACTCGCATCAATTGAAGCTTTTCAGTTCGATCCTGATGCAGAGATCATCTTTCAAAAAGACCGCCTAAATATTTATGAAAGCGTATTAGACCAACTTAAAAAAGAAGGTTTAGTTTACGCCTGTCAATGTACCCGTAAAATGCTCGGTTCAAATGCAATCTATGCAGGTACTTGCCGTGATTTGCATCTCGATTTTCAAGATCAAGCGATTCGCGTAAAAGTTCAGGATCAGCAGATCTGTTTCGATGATCGATTGCAAGGACTTCATTGTTCTAATCTACAACATGACCTTGGTGACTTTGTTCTTAAACGCCGTGATGGCATTATTAACTACCAACTTGCTGTTGTCGTGGATGATTATCTACAAGGTATTACACACGTTGTTCGTGGTGCAGACCTTTTAGATAACACTGAACGCCAAATCTGGCTGGGTCGGCTCCTCGGTTACCCTAAACTAAGCTATATGCATCTTCCTCTGGCTATGAATGATCAGGGGCAAAAGCTTTCTAAACAAAATCTTGCTCAAGCACTCGATTTAACTAAAGCTCCTCAATTACTACAACACGCCATACAAGCCCTAGGTCAACCCAAGGTTGATTTAGATCGCCCTGAAGTGATGCTCAAGCAAGCTGTAGCTCAGTGGAATGTAGATTTAATTCCTCACGGACAAGAGCTTGGCGGAATATATTTATAAATAAAAAAAGCCCGATTCGATATCGGGCTTTTCATAACAACTGAAATAGTTTAGAAGTTCGATTCTTCTCTTTCAGGGTTTACTTCTTGAGTTGACGCATCAATCTTTAAGATCAAGCTAATCATAGCTGCACACATCATTAAAGACGTACCACCATAACTAATAAATGGTAGTGTTAAACCCTTGGTTGGCATTAAGCCCATGTTCATACCCGCATTTACCAAAATCTGGAGTAAGAAAATAATACTAATACCGTAAGCCAAATAGCCCGCGCGAAGATAATGATGTTTCAAGGCACGGTGTCCAATTTTGATACAACAAGCCAACATCAAGAAAGATAAGCCAATGACAATCGAAATACCAAAGAAGCCAAACTCTTCGCCTAACACGGCCAACATAAAGTCAGTATGCGCTTCTGGTAAATAAGATAGCTTTTGAACACTATGCCCTAAACCTGTTCCAAACCATTCACCACGGCCAAAAGCCATGAGTGCATTTGATAACTGATAACCCACACCTAATGGATCTGCCCATGGGTCGGTAAACGAAATCAAACGCTGGAAACGGTAAGGCTCAAACAAGATCAAAAACACGATACCAGTGACAATCGCACCAAGCATAATTAAGAACTGTGTTGGCGGCGCACCAGCTAAAAAGAATACACCCACCATCATCATGACGATAACAATCGTCGCACCCAAGTCAGGCTCGGCAATAATTAAACCGACCGTAATCGCCATCACACCACTTAAACGCAGTAAACCCTTCCAGTGCGTACGAACTTCTTTAGCACGGCGTACCACGTAGTCTGCCGTAAAGATTGCCATCATGACTTTGGCAACCTCTGTAGGTTGTAAGGTAAAACCACCGATTTTAATCCAACGTGTAGAACCATTGACTTCCGAACCTACCGCCAAAGCAGCAAGTAACAGAACCATGGTTAACAACCACAGCGGAAACGTATTTTTAAACCATGTATTGAGTGAGATTCGGTAGGTCAAATACGCCACGACCCCAGCAACCGCAATAGATATTGCATGGCGGATGACATAGTGAAACGGGTTCTCATGCATATATTCTGCATAAGGCATCGAAGCAGATGCTACCATCACCGAACCGATACATAACAATGCAACGACACAGAAAATCAAGACATTACGTGGCGTCACTTCCGCTGGCCATTTCGGCAATATCCGTTCATACCAATGATTGATTTTCTGGATTGTGGTCTGAGCTAAGCCTGCCATACTACATTCCTAATCATATTTTCTTTAAACCAACGAATTGACGCAGGCAACAAACTGCTGACCACGATCATTATAACTTTTAAACATATCAAAACTCGCACATGCTGGTGATAGCAATACCACATCTTCAGCTTGTGTTTCACGTTGACATAGCTCGACAGCTTCTTTAAGTGTTGCCGCATGTAAAATTTTAGTTGCGCCTTGAATGGCCTGCTCGATGACAGGCGCATCTTCACCAATCAATACCACAACTTTGGCATACTTTTCGATAGAAGAACGTAAAGGAGTAAAGTCTTGACCTTTACCCTGCCCACCTAAAATTAGGGCAACTTTACCTTTTTTCACTTCAATCGCAGCACCTAAACCATCAATTGCTGCAAGTGTGGCGCCCACATTGGTTCCTTTTGAGTCATTGTAATAACGTACATCATGTACGGTCTTTACATACTCACAGCGGTGCTCTAAACCTTTAAAGTGTTTTAAAGTTTCAAGCATAGATTCCATAGGTAAGCCAATTGCTTCACCCAATGCTAAACACGCTAAAGCATTAGCTACATTGTGCATACCTTGAATATATAAGTCTGAGCTTTTAATTAAACGCTGCAAGCCACGAGCAAGCCAAAGTGTACCGTCAGCATCTCTTAAAACGCCGTACTGGTTTAAGTCAGGTGCATTTAGACCAAAGCTTTGCATTGGCGTTGTATCAGGTACAAGAGGACGGCTTAAAGCGTCATCACGGTTAAATACAACTTTCTTGACACCTTGGAAAATACGGTGCTTTGCTTGGTGATACCCCAGCATATTGCCATGACGATCTAAGTGATCTTCACTCATGTTCAGTACCACAGCTACCTCAGCATTTAAGTGAGATGTGGTTTCTAACTGGAAGCTTGATAACTCAAGTACCAATAACTCTGGTTGATCTTTAAGTAAATCTAGAGCTGGGCGACCAAGGTTACCACCAACGGCAACTTTCTTACCTGCATCTTTAGCCATTAAGCCCATTAAAGTAGTAACAGTACTCTTCGCGTTAGAGCCTGTAATCGCAACAATCGGTACATCAGTTGCACGGCGAAGTAGCTGAATATCACCTACTACAGAAATACCTTTAGCAATAGCAGCCTGAATTTCTGGTAATTGTGGTGCAAGGCCTGGGCTTAAAATAATTTCTTCTGCTTGTAGTAATAATTCTTGATCCAGTTTACCAAAACTGGTCTTCACGTCTGCAGGAATTTGATCATGTCCGGGAGGTGTGGGGCGGGAATCCGTTACTGCAACTTGGTAGCCTTGTTCATGCAGGAAATTTACAGCAGAAACACCTGATATACCCAAGCCTGCTACAACTTTTAACCCACCACGTTGTATTAACATTTTTGCCCCACAATTTATCAATCGACAGAATGGCAAAAATGTTAGCACTTTGCTGTTTTGAATACTTTTTCAGTTTGACTTTTATTCTACTTTTTTTGTGTCAGTGCGTAAAAAAGCCATCATTCGATGGCTTTTTATACAGAAAAATTAACGCCACTTCACCGTTTGTACCGGAGCGGACTTTTGGGTAGGTGCATCATCAGTAGAACAGCCACAATTGCCACCACAACCGGCAGCCTGTTTAGGCTTCAACCATGACGCCAAACGCTGCCAACCCAAGCGTTGACACTGGATTGATAATGCAAGAAATACTGAAGCGGACGTTTGAGGAAATACCTTTTTAAAGACAACAATGGCACTCCACAACACCAATACAGCAACAATAAGGTAATCAAACATAAGCGCCTCCTATTAACCCCAAATGCGTGATGCAATTTGGTAGGTTAAAAATGACATGAGATAAGCCAAACCAAATAGATAAGCCGTCATGACAGCCACATGTTTCCATGAACCTGTCTCACGGCGTACCGTTGCCAAGGTTGCTAAACAATGTGGTGCATAAATAAACCAGACCAATAAAGATAGTCCTGTAGCCAATGACCAACCCGTGCCGTTTGCACTAATCAAATGAGCAAGCCCCTGTGCAACAGCATTATCATCAGCACCAGATAACGCATATACCGTACCTAATGCAGCAACCACCACCTCACGAGCAGCCATTGCGGGAATGAGAGCCACCACGATTTGCCAGTTAAAGCCAAGCGGTGCGAATAAAGGCTGAATAAAGTGCCCTGCCATACCCGCAAAACTATAATCAATTGCTGGTAGCGTTGCGCCTTCGGGTGGTTGAGGGAAAGTACACAAGAACCAAAGAATAATGGTCAATGCAACAATAATCCCACCAACACGACGTAAGAAAATCTTTGCGCGTTCCATCAACCCAATAGCGATACTTTTTGGATCAGGAAAACGATAACTTGGTAATTCCATTAACAAGGCATGCTGTGATTTGTCTTTACGCAAAAACTTCATCACAAAGGCAACACAAAGTGCACTTAAAATACCTGCCATGTATAAACCAAACAGCACCAAACCTTGTAAGTTAAAGATGCCTAAAACAGTTTGACTTGGAATAAATGCACCAATTAACAAGGCATAGACAGGCAAACGTGCCGAACATGTCATGAGAGGTGCAACCATGATCGTGGTAAAACGGTCACGTGAATCACTAATACTTCGGGTTGCCATAATGCCAGGAATCGCACAGGCAAAACTTGATAATAATGGAATGAAAGAGCGACCACTCAAGCCGGCTTTAAACATTAATTTATCGAGCAAGAACGCTGCACGCGGTAAATAACCTGATTCTTCGAGTACCAAAATAAAGAAGAAGAGAATCAAAATTTGTGGCAAGAAAGCCAGTACTGTGCCCGCTCCTGCCAGAACACCGTCTACGACTAAACTGCGTAGCACAGGTTGATGGATGGCTCCATTTAACCACTCACCTAACCATGGGATTACCCCATCTTCAATTGCAGCTTTAAAAGGTTCAGCCCAAGCAAATACTGCCTGAAAGACAATAAACATCATTACTGCCAAGCTGAGTAAGCCCAACACAGGATGTAAGAAAATTCGATCTAGAAAGTCAGTACGCTTATCATCATGATCAACAAAATTAACCACATCTTTAAAAATCGTTTCGATTTTCTGATGATGCCCACCACTTAAACCACTCAGTTCAGTATGAGGTACGGTATATTTTTCTTGATCAAGCGCATGCAATAAATTTTCAATACCTGAATTACGTACGGCAACCGTTTCAACAACAGGAACACCTAAACGCTCAGAGAGTTTCTGTGTATTGATTTGAATACCGCGACGACGCGCTTCATCCATCATGTTCAATACAACCAGAATTGGACGCCCTAATTCAATAATTTCAAGCACCAAACCCAAATGCAGTTTTAAGTTCGTCGCATCGACAATACATAAAAAAGCATCTTGCTGTCCTTCTTCGGCAATTTTGCCTTGGCAGACATCACGGGTAATTTCTTCATCTGGGCTAGTTGCCTGCAAACTATAGGTACCCGGTAAATCTAGTACACGAACTGCACGGCCTGAAGGTAATTGAAAGTTACCGACTTTACGCTCTACAGTTACACCCGCATAGTTAGCAACTTTTTGTCTTGTTCCAGTTAAATGGTTAAACAGCGAAGTTTTACCGCAGTTCGGGTTTCCCACAAGGGCAATACGTAGCGCATTACTCATGCGGGTACTCCTTCTAACTGAATCTCGATTTTTTCCGCTTCCGCCTTACGTAAAGCGAAACGAGTAAAGCCAATTTGGATTAAGATCGGATCACCACCAAAAATACCTTTGGTAATCACCTCTACTCGAGTACCTGGTACAAAGCCCAAGCTTTCCAAACGAATTGCGACCAAATCTTGTTGCTCGGATGTTTGTGTCATCCGATCTACTTTGGTGATGGTAGCCGCTTGCTTCACTTTCAACGCTGATAAACGCACCGCATCCGATCCTAAACCTTTTTTACTAGTATACATATAAATGAGAATAATTACCAAATAAGGTTAAATTTCAATTCTCACCTACTTTAATCGACAAATCTTAAAGTTTCTTTTAAAGTACAGTGGTTTAGAGGACATTGTTTATGATAAATAAGAAACCGCGTATTCCAAGCCCTGTTCAAATTCCTGAACATTTGAGCTTTTTACAAGGTTTTCGCGACTATTTAGTTGCACAAACAGTGAGTCCACATACTCGTAATGCTTATTTATCTGACCTGATTCAATGTGCTGAACTTCATAAAAAAAATAGCTTGCCGAAATGGTCGAGTGATGACATTTCTGATGTTCTCATTGAACTCACCAAAATAGGAAAAAGTCCACGCTCAATTGCACGTTGTTTATCTGCCCTACGCCAGTTTTACAAATTTTTACGTGAGCAAAAATTACGAAGCGATAACCCGGTAGCGACACATCACTCGCCCAAAATTGGCCGAGCTTTACCTAAGGATTTATCAGAAGAAGATGTCGAAGCACTGATTCAAGCGCCTGACATTACAACAGCTTTGGGGTTACGTGATCGAGCGATGTTTGAAGTACTTTATGCATGTGGTTTACGTGTTTCCGAGCTAATCAACTTGCGCTTGGAGCTAATCAATTTAAAACAAGGCTATTTACGTATTACTGGTAAAGGCAATAAAGAACGTTTAGTACCATTAGGCCAATATGCTTGTGACTGGGTAGAACGCTACTTAAATGATGCACGTCCACAACTTTATAAAACTTCCACTGACTATTTATTTTTAACTCAACATGGCGGAATCATGAGCCGTCAGAATTTTTGGTATGCAATTAAACGATATGCACTACAAGCCAATATTCAGGCTGAGCTGTCGCCTCATACCTTACGCCATGCCTTTGCAACACACTTGCTCAATCATGGCGCTGACTTGCGCGTAGTACAAATGTTACTGGGCCATAGTGACTTATCTACCACCCAAATCTATACCCACGTAGCGCAAGTAAGAATGCAACAATTACATGAAAAACATCACCCTAGGGGTTAAAAATTTTTAAACGAATTATATGAAATACACCGAACAATCATTTGATTTCGTTCACAAAGGTTAAGAAAGTTTTAACAATACACATTAGATTTTTTGTTATGCTTAGCAGCTTCTGACTATAAATACTGATGAAATAAGGGTTATCTATGTCCTTTACCCGATCTCAAATTTTTCTTGCCTGTGCTTTGGCTTCTAGCTTGTTGTTCAGTGCTTGTTCTAAAGAAAACAAACCACAAAAAGAAGATGCGCTCACAGCGACCGCACCTGCTACTGGGGAAGCTTCAACCATCATTGAACGTAATGCTAAACAACGTTTAATCGAAACTTTGCAAAAACAATTTAAGAATGCAAACATCAACGTCAAAATTTTAGACATCAAACCGACTGAAGTACCTAATTTATATTGGGTAAACCTTGAAGGTATGACTTCTGTTTATACGACAAGTGATGGTAAGTACCTTATTCAAGGTGATGTCATCCGTTTAGGCGGTAAAGAGCTGCATAATATTGGTGACAACCTTCAAGCATCAGAAAACAAAAAGCACCTTGCTGCTTTAAAAAATGAAGATTTGATTGTTTACCCAGCTAAGGGTGGTAAAGCTAAACATGTAATTTATGTGTTTACCGATGCAAGTTGTCCTTATTGCCACAAACTACATGAGCATTTAGCCGAGATTAATGAGAAAGGCATTGAGGTTCGTTACATTGCGTGGCCACGTGGCGAACAATTTATGCCAACGATGGAAGCCGTTTGGTGTAGTGCAGACCGTAAAGCTGCATTTAATCAAGCTGTACAAGGCATTAATATTCCACCTGCTCAATGTAAAAATCCTGTTCGCGAACAATATCAACTTGGTTTAAACATGGGTGTGAATGGTACTCCAGCCATCTACAACGTTGACGGACAATATCTCGGTGGCTACTTAACACCAGATGAGTTAGTTAAACGTCTGGATAAATAATATTCTCAATTTTGATGAATAGTTCACCAGTTATCTTGTACACAAAGCGCTGCTCTTATTGCAGCGCTTTGTTTTTTCAATAAATAGTTCTTTACATGCCAGTGTTTAAAGACTGATCTACTCTGCTTTTCCGAACATCGCACTCTAATTGATTGAACAGGCACGAAAAGCGCTAGAGTCTGGCGTTTTTTTTAGCTATGATCTAGCTTCAATTAAATGATTCAATGATGATATGGAGTGTGACGTGAAACCAGTTCGCCTGGCAATACTCGGTCTAGGTACCGTAGGTGGAGGAGCCCTTAAACTACTACAAGAAAATGCCGCTGAAATTAAACGTCGCACCGGTCGAGAAATTCAAATTACCCACGTTGGAACACGTCGCCCTCGTCCAGATCTCGAATTAGAAGGGATTAAACAAAGCGCAGACTTACTTGATATCGTTCGTCAACCCGATGTAGATGTGGTTGTAGAAGTGATGGGTGGTATTCACCCTGCTTACGAAGTCATTATGGAAGCCATCAAGCACGGTAAACAAGTTGTTACTGCAAACAAAGCTTTACTCGCTGAACATGGTAATGAACTATTTAAAGCAGCAGAAGACAACGCTGTCCAAATTGCTTATGAAGCAGCAGTTGCTGGCGGCATTCCAATTATTAAAGTGATTCGTGAAGGCCTTGCTGCAAACCATATTGAATGGCTAGCAGGCATCATTAATGGTACAGGTAACTTTATTCTCACTGAAATGCGTGAGAAAGGTCGTGCATTTGATGATGTATTAAAAGAAGCTCAAGAACTCGGTTATGCAGAAGCAGACCCAACTTTTGATGTTGAAGGTATTGATGCTGCGCATAAACTTACAATTTTAGCGTCTTGTGCGTTCGGTATTCCTCTGCAGTTCGATAAAGTCTATACCGAAGGTATCAGCAAAATCACTGCGCAAGATGTGAAATATGCCGAAGAACTTGGTTTCCGCATTAAACATTTAGGTATTGCACGTCGTGCTGAACATGGTATTGAGTTACGTGTTCACCCAACGCTTATTCCAGATGAGCAGCTTATTGCCAACGTAAACGGCGTTAAAAATGCTGTCTTAGTTCAAGCCAATGCCGTTGGTCCAACGCTGTACTACGGCGCTGGTGCTGGCGCTGGTCCAACAGCTTCTGCGGTCGTTGCCGATGTGATTGATATTGTTCGTGACATCTCTTATACAGAAGATGGTGCAGGCACAATTCCTCAACTGGCTTTCGAAGCATTAACAAATATGCCAATTTTAAGCCGTGAACAAATGACTACAGGTTATTACATCCGCTTAAATGCTGAAGATCAGACTGGTGTACTTGCAGATGTAACAACCATCTTAAGCCGTGCTGGAATCAGTATTGATGCCATCATGCAACAATCACGCTTAAAAGACCTCATTCCAATCGTAATTTTGACCGATCCAATCGTTGAATCAAAAATGGATGACGCTCTTGCGCAAATTCAAGCATTACCTGCAATTCGTGGCGAAATCGTAAGAATTCGTTTAGAATCGCTCGATAGTTAATCAGGTTGAGGGAAAGATTCCCTCTCCCGCTTCACCTCATAATTGGAACACCATCATGTCTAATGCCAATCGTTATACTGGTCTTGTAGATCGTTATCGTGACCGTTTGCCAGTTTCGGCAACTACTCGTGCTATCTCTTTGGGTGAAGGCAACACCCCTCTCATTAAACTTGAGAATATTCCACGTATTATTGGCAAAGATGTTGAAATTTATGTGAAATATGAGGGCTTAAACCCGACTGGTTCATTTAAAGACCGTGGTATGACCATGGCTGTAACCAAAGCGGTTGAAGAAGGTTCTAAAGCAATTATCTGTGCATCTACGGGTAACACGTCTGCTGCTGCTGCTGCATACGCTGCTCGCGCTGGTATCAAAGCATTTGTTTTGATTCCAGAAGGCAAAATTGCGATGGGTAAAATGGCTCAAGCCATGATGTATGGTGCGATCACTATGCAAATCCGTGGTAACTTCGATGATGGTATGCGTCTAGTAAAAGAAGTGGCTGATCAAGCTCCTGTAACGATTGTAAACTCAATCAACCCTTACCGTTTGCAAGGTCAAAAGACGATTGCTTATGAAATTGTTGAAGCTTTAGGCCGTGCACCTGACTATCACTGCTTGCCAGTAGGTAACGCAGGTAACATCACCGCTCACTGGATGGGTTATACAGAAGCTGTAGCAAACCAACCTGCTGATCAGTTTGAACAAGTGATTTATGATGCTGCGACCGATCAATTTACCGGTCCTAAACCAGAAGGCTTACCAACAATGGTAGGTTACCAAGCTTCTGGTGCAGCTCCATTCTTGCGTGGTGCTCCAGTTGAAAGCCCTGAAACAGTTGCAACTGCAATCCGTATTGGTAATCCACAAAGCTGGAACCATGCAAAAGCTGTGGTACGCGACTCTAATGGCTGGGTTGATGAACTTCAAGACAGCGAAATTTTAGAAGCTCAACGCTTACTTTCTATGTATGAAGGTGTATTTGTTGAGCCAGCGTCTGCTGCTTCTATCGGTGGTGCGATCCGTGACATTAAAGCGGGTAAAATTGCTGAAGGTTCTGTCATCGTATGTACAGTAACTGGTAATGGCTTGAAAGATCCTGATACTGCAATCAAACAATGTGCTGATGCAGTGATGTTGTCAATTGATGCAACAATGGATCAAGTAAAAGATTCGATTTTATCTAATATGTAAAATCTGAATTTTTATAAAAAACGGCTGTATTAAACAGCCGTTTTTTTATGCTATTTAAAATGGCATAAAAAAACGCTTCTTAATAGAAGCGTTTTTAAAATATTTAACTTAAATACGTTTTGGCAAATTACTCAACCAACCTAACAAGTTAGTTGCATCGTTATTACGCGCCTGTGTACTTGGTTCACCAAGCAATACAATGACTGCTGGACGTGAGTTCACAGTAGTATGCATAACAACACAACGGCCTGCTTCATTAATATAACCGGTCTTAGATAAGTTGATATTCCAACCACCATTACGCACTAAAGCATTGGTATTGTTTGACTTGAGTACACGGTAGCCTAAATTAAAGTCGTAAGTTGGTGTTGTTGAGAATTGACGGATCAAACCATACTGAGACGCTGTACTCGCCAAAATCCCCAAGTCACGCGCCGAAGAGACATTACGTGGGTCTAAACCAGTTGATTCGTAATAATGAGTGGCATTCATACCCAAAGAACGTGCTTTAGCATTCATCGCTGCTACGAATGCAGGACGTCCGCCCGGATAAGTACGCGCTAAAGCTGCTGCCGCTGGGTTTTCTGACTTCATTAAAGCAAACAGAAGAACTTCTGCACGGTTCATCTTGTCGCCCACACGTAAGGTAGAGCTTGAGTTCTTGCCATTTGCACCGGCAAAATCGATTTGCTCAAGTGTAATTTCTTCTGACATGTTTAAACGCGCATCTGCGGTTACAACTGCTGTCATTAATTTGGTAATAGACGCAATCGGTACTGACGCGTTGGTGTTTTTACTATAAAGGACCTCACCCGTTTGCGCATCCATTACAAGTGCAGCACGTGCACTAACACTCGGCTGGGCATTATAGCCCACGGTATCACGGATTGGAGCAACTCTAGGTGTAGAGCTAATAACTTTCGGTGCATTACTGCCACGTAAAGTTGTAGTAACAGACGTTGAACCTTGCGGAGTCGGCTCATCATCTTCATCATTTAAAAGTTGACTAGCATCCGCTGCAGACCAATTTAAACTTGCAGTACCAGTACTCCCTGAGGACGGGTTATTGACGAGTTCTGCAAAGCTTGTTGAACTCAAACTAAGCAAAATAGACATGCTTAGCACATGCATTAAAGACTTTTTAGAATTTTTCACGGCACAATACTCGACTCAGGGTGACACACATTTGCGCTTACTATCATTATGCCTTACATTTGAGATATAAGGTATAAAGCTTTACCGACACAATTGTGCACAACTATTCGCTCACTATAGAAGAATAGGATTGCTAATTTTGTCATTCCATTGCAAGCTTATTTTGCTTTATGTAACAAAAAACTTGTTTTTTGAAAGAAAGGAGGTCTTCTTGATTACAGTTTTAGTTGTCGATGACCATGAACTGGTACGTACGGGTATTTGCCGTATGTTAGAAGATCATGCAGATGTTGAGGTAATTGGACAAGCCGAATCTGGGGAAGAAGCTATTGCTATCGTTCGCCAGCAACATCCGCAAGTCGTACTACTTGATGTCAACATGCCAGGCATCGGTGGTGTAGAAACAACTCGTCGTTTATTACAAACAGCTCCAGAGACGAAAGTCATTGCTGTAAGTGGCCTTGCCGAAGAACCCTACCCATCTTTATTGCTAAAAGCTGGAGCAAAAGGCTATATCACCAAAGGAGCCCCAATTGCCGAGATGGTTCGTGCAATTAATAAGGTCATGCAGGGTGGTAAATATTTTAGTGCCGATATTGCCGAGCAACTGGCAAGCTCTTATTTATCTGATACTCAACAATCTCCTTTTGATTCGTTATCGGAGCGGGAAATGCAAGTTGCGATGATGGTCGTTAACTGTATTAGCGCACAAGAAATTGCCGATAAACTTTTTGTAAGTGTGAAAACTGTAAATACTTACCGTTACCGTATTTTTGAAAAGTTAGGAATTGATAGTGATGTAAAACTCACACATCTTGCGATTCGTTACGGTCTGATCAAACCATAATCAGACTTACATGCACTCTCCTTTAAATTCATCCCTGTCCCATACGATTTTTCGTTTGGGCACTTGGTATGGTTTATACCGTCTTATTATTGCGGTTAGCCTGAATATTATTTTGGTTTTAACCAATGCTCAAACCGACAATAGTTTGCAGCAACCCTCTTTATATTTTTACACCTTACTAAGCTATTCAATTGTAAGTCTTGTGCAATTGTTATGCTTTAAATTTATTGCTATCCAAACTACTCGGCAGCTTATTTTATTTTTTATTGTCGACATTATTTGTTTAAGCCTCCTTTCATTTTCTGCTGGGGAGCCTAATTTACAAATTAGTTTGCTGTATGTGATTGCAATCTTTACTTCGGCGATTTTGCTCAGTGCAAGAGTGTCTTTAGTTATTACCTTACTTGCGGTTATTGCGGTTATTTATCAACGCTTCGTGGGTAGTTTATTTGACTACAACAATCTAAACACAATCGGTAATAGCGCTTTATTAGCTTTTTTATTTTTCGTTGTTCACGGGATTGGACAAATTGCAGTGCAGCGCTTTAAATTACTTGAGGCACTCACCTTTCACCAGTCAATCGAGCTTTACCAGCTTCAAAATATTAACCGTTATATTTTAGAGCAAATTGAACAAGGCTATTTAGTTTTAGACGAAAATTACGACATTGTTGTTAGCAATCCCGCTGCTTGTTCACTACTTGGTATTCCTCCCCAGTTTGCCAATGAAAAATATCCTTTAGCTAAATGGCATCCCGATTTATTTGAAATATTGAAGTTTGGCGACTTAAAAGAAAATGACCGATTTATTTTTGAGTCTCGGCTATCGGCTTATTCCATTAATATTAAAGTACAGCATCTTTTAGTGCCGCAACAAGCTCTAACACTACTCATTTTACAAGATGCCCAACAAATTAATCAGCAAGCACAGCAACTTAAACTTGCCGCTTTAGGGCAACTCTCGGCAAGTATTGCACATGAAATCCGCAATCCCCTGGCTGCAATTGTTCAAGCAAATGAGTTACTTAAAGATAGTGATCTCGAACAACAAAATACTTTACGCCATATGATTGGCAAGCAAACTAAACGCATTGATAGTATTGTTCAGGACACCTTAGGACTTGCTCGTAGCGAAAGAACACACCCTATTCAGATTGACTTAAACAATTTTATAAATACGCTACTCGATGAAGATTTATCTGACGTTAAGCACTCAATTCAACTCAAAATTTCTGATCGTTCTTTAAAATTTTTATTTGACGAAAAACAACTAAGACAAGTCATGATCAATTTAGTGCGAAATGCTTTACGACATAATGCACCCGACTCACCGAATGTCATGATCAACATTCATTCACAAACAAATAAAATTTATATTGATGTGATCGATTACGGTGAAGGTGTTTCAAAACGTGATATATCTCAATTATTTAAACCATTTTTTAGTACCGAAATTAATGGAACTGGTTTAGGATTATACTTGTCTCATAGTTTTTGTGAGGCAAACCATGCAAAGCTCACCTATGTAGAGCAAAAACAAGGGGCATGCTTCAGAATAGAATGCCCAATAATATATTGATTTTTTATTAGGTTTTTGGGGAAATGGCAGAACAGCAACCACTCGTTTTGCTTGTAGACGATGAGGAAGATTTGTGCCTTTTAATGCAAATGACACTTGCACGAATGGGGATTAAAACACATCTTGCTTATCGGGTTGAACAGGCCAAACAACTCTTCACACAGTTTCATTACGATGCATGTTTAACCGATCTAAACTTACCCGATGGGAGTGGATTAGACTTAGTCAAACATGTCTCTCAAAATTATACCAACACACCCATTGCGGTTTTAACTGCTTACGGCAATATGGATATTGCAATTGCAGCATTAAAAGCAGGCGCTTTTGATTTTGTAAGCAAACCGGTCAACCAAGTACATCTAGATCAATTATTACAGAAAGCCTTAAATCGGCAAAAAATAGAGCATGATTTTGCAGAGAGTGCTCTAGAAAACAAATTATTAATCGGCCGCTCTCAGCCTATTCAACAACTACGCATCGCAATTAAAAAAATTGCGCGCTCACAAGCACCTGTATTTGTTACTGGCGAGTCTGGAACAGGTAAAGAAGTGGTTGCCAACCTAATTCATCGGCTGAGTAACCGTAGTGAAGGGCCTTTTATTGCGATTAACTGTGGCGCTATTCCAACTGAACTGATGGAAAGCGAGCTGTTCGGACATAAAAAAGGCAGTTTTACTGGAGCGACTCAAGACAAACAGGGCCTCATTTTATCTGCTCATGGTGGCAGTTTATTTTTAGATGAAATTGCCGAATTACCACTTAGTATGCAGGTTAAATTACTACGCGCAGTACAAGAAAAAAAGATTCGTCCTGTCGGTTCCGATCAGGAAATTGATGTTGATTTTCGGGTGATTAGCGCGAGTCATCAAGACTTAGATTTATTGGTTCGACAAGGCAAATTTCGTCAGGATTTATTCTTCCGTATCCATGTTATGGATCTCATGTTACCGCCTTTACGCGAACGTGGTGAAGATGTCTTGTTACTTGCGAATCACTTTATTCAGAAAATTTGTATGGAGTGGGAAACCCCACTTAAACAATTAACTGAGGCTGCTGAAACTTATCTGCTACAACAACACTTTCCCGGCAATGTTCGCGAATTAAGAAATATGATTGAGCGAGCAATTACTTTAAGTGACGATGCCAATATTGATGTACCGCATTTGCACCCAGCCCCTTTAAGAGCTAATATTTCTAATTCAATCGCAACGGTATCTCAAAGCTTGCAGAATCCCGTAGCTACGCCACAGATTGTAAAAAAATTACCAAGTGAGGGTCTAGAACGTTATTTAGAGAGTATTGAAAAAGATATTCTGCTCAATGCACTCAATATGACCCATTGGAATCGAACCTTAGCAGCTAAAAAATTAGGAATGACTTTCCGTTCTTTACGCTACCGTTTGAAGAAATTTGGGTTAGATACTGAAACTGAACAGGAAGTATAAAGCTTACTTCCTTTTTAGAAGTAGGTCGGCAACACGCTCTAAATAAACTTCGTCTTTCATTTCTGGAGGCAAGGGATAGGTCTGGTTAGGCTGAATACCTTGACCTTCGATCATATTACCATTTGGCGTGTAGTAATGTGAGACCGTCATTTGCAAGGCTGCCCCACTTGGCAAAGGGAAAAGTTTCTGTACAACGCCCTTTCCATAACTTTTTTCACCCATAACCCAAGCACGTTGATGCTCTTTCATTGCAGCAGTAAAAACTTCTGCTGCCGAGGCAGATCGGTGATTAATTAAAATACCAACTTTTATATTTTGAAAATCATTTCCAGGTAAGGCCTGAAATTGCTGATTACCTTCTGAACGACTTTTTGTAGAAACAATAATGCCATGATTTAAAAATAAATCGGCTGACTCAACAGCAGCAGAGAGCAGCCCGCCTGGGTTATTTCTTAAATCAATTAATACAGCTTTTAAACGCGAAGAACTATTTTCTTCAATTAAACGTTTAATTTCATTGGCGGTATCTTGCTGGAATACTCTAATTTTTAGTACCAATACCTGATTATGTAACATGACAGGTTCGATATCAGTTTCAATCTTTTTATTACGGACTAAACTGATTGGGGTATTTGACTCTTCTGTCTGTACTTGCAGCGTTGAACCTATTGAACCATACAACAAACCAAGCACCTGATCTTGGGTTAGATTTTTAAGTTCCTGATTATCTATCTTTAAAATGGTCTGTCCATTTCTCAAGCCTAGTTTATATGAATCAGAACCTGCCTTTAAGTCACGAATCATCCATTTATGGACATGTGCTTCTGGGCTTAATGCAAAATCAACCGAAGCAAGATCACCTTCGGTGTATTGAATGAGCTGACGGTATTCTTCAGCTGACAAATAGCGTGAGTAACGGTCTAGACCACTAACAAGACCTTTAATTGCTTGTAAAAATAAAGCATCGTCCGATTTTTCATCGACATAGTTATCGCGAACAATCCCATAAATTTGTACAAACTGCTGAATCGACTCAATAGGGACTTCTGCATAACTTTCTTCTGATTCTGGTGAATCAGCATGCTGAGGCGATAATTTTTCTTTTACAACAGGAGCAGCAAGAGCAAACTGGCTGCAACACATCAATACACTACCCAAAAAAGCTTTATATATATTGTGTTGCAGCATTTAGTCACCTATCGCTTATGCAGATAATGTAATCAGATTACGACCTTGCATTTCCGCAGGTACAGGAATCTGCATTAGATGAAGGATAGTCGGTGCAACATCTGCAAGTACACCACCTTCTGCGATAGTCGCTTGTGTTGGACCAACATAAATAAATGGTACAAGCTCTGTTGTATGTTGTGTATGAACTTGGCCACTTTCGTAGTCCTGCATTTGCTCAACATTACCATGGTCAGCAGTAATAAGCATATGACCTTTCTTGGCCATCACAGCTTCGTATACACGACCTAAACATGTATCAACTGCTTCAACCGCCTTAACCGCGGCATCAAATACGCCTGTATGACCGACCATATCACCATTGGCATAATTCACAACAAGTAAATCGTACTCACCCGAGTTAATTGCCCTAACGAGTTCATCAGTTACTTCATAAGCACTCATTTCAGGCTTTAGATCATATGTCGCAACGTTTGGTGATGGAATTAGAATACGCTTCTCACCTGGGTATTCATCTTCTCGACCACCACTAAAGAAGAAAGTCACATGCGCATATTTTTCTGTTTCAGCAATACGTAATTGCGTTTTACCAAGAGAAGATAAATATTCACCAAGTGAGTTTTTCAACTCTTCAGGCATATATGCCACAGGTGCATCAATGCTGGCCTGATAACGTGTCAACATGACAAATTTAGAAAGGTTCGGTACAACTTTACGTTCAAAACCTGCGAAGTCCTTTTCAACAAACGCACGTGTAATTTCACGAGCACGGTCAGCACGGAAGTTCATGAAAACAACGCTATCGCCATCTTGAACTTTAGCCACATCACCAATACGAGTTGCTTTCACAAATTCATCATTTTCATTGGCTGCATATGCAAGTTCTAAACCTTCAACAGCAGTATTTGCTGTACGAACTGCTTCACCTTCGGTCAATAGGCGGTAAGCCTGTTCTACACGGTCCCAACGATTATCGCGATCCATTGCAAAATAGCGGCCAATCATAGTTGCAATACGGCCCTTGCCTTCATATTGAGCAAATAGAGCGTCTAATTTTTCTAGTGAAGATTGTGCACTACGTGGAGGAGTATCACGACCATCAAGGAATGCATGAAGATAAACTTTTGCACCACGTTTTAATGCGAGTTCACACATCGCCACAATGTGGTCTTCATGTGAGTGAACGCCACCTTCTGAGAGCAAGCCCATAATATGAACTGCACCACCAGCAGCTTTGGCTTTTTCAA
The DNA here is from genome assembly GCF_000588095.1 of Acinetobacter sp. 1130196. Taxonomy (NCBI): domain Bacteria; kingdom Pseudomonadati; phylum Pseudomonadota; class Gammaproteobacteria; order Moraxellales; family Moraxellaceae; genus Acinetobacter; species Acinetobacter sp. 1130196. Next base: position 44,753 of record NZ_JFWX01000008.1, read on the forward strand.
CAGCATCAATTAATACTTCATGTTTGAAAAAGTCGCCAGTACGGATGTCTTTAGTAATACGGGTAAAATCTTGATACAACACACGTCCAGCGCCAAGATTCATATGGCCAACTTCAGAATTACCCATTTGTCCATCAGGTAGACCTACATCTTCACCAGAACCAGAAATAAGACTATTTGGATGCTTTGCTTTCATTGCAGTTAAATTCGGGGTTTTTGCTGCAAGAAAAGCATTATCTTCAATCGCTTCACGGTGTCCAACACCATCCATAATGACCAGAACGTGAGGGATCTTGCCAGCAGTTGCATCCGTCATAATCAATTTCTCTTTTGTCTACAATTTCATCGCAATATCTTACCGAATTTTCGGTGAAGACTCTATTTTTTCCTATGGCTTTCACCAATGCATCTCATTGAGAAAGCCATTTATATTCTTTCGAATTAGCGAGCACGGTAAAGTAAGTAACTACCGGCACCAAACATTAAAATAATAGGTACAAGTACAAACCACGCTGGTGAAGGCGCGTATACCAAACTTGCGTAACCCAAGAAATCTTGTAAGTAATAAAAGCCTAAACCAATAAAGAGTGCGATCACCAAACGAAAGCCCATTGACTGTTGACGCAGTGGACCAAAAAAAAAAGAACAAGCCACTAATACAAGCGTAATCAATGAAAATGGAGAAGCAACTTTTTGCCAGAAAGCCAATTGGTAAGTTTTAGGAACTTGACTATATTCATCCATATAGCGCATAAAACTAATGAGCTGACTTGGAGATAAGTCTTCAGGGTCTAAAGTCACCATGTGGACATATTTAGGTTGTAGAGCCAATCCTAAAGACTGCTGATCATGATTATTTAGTATCGAATTACCATCTGTAAGAATGTCTGTCTGGCTGGCTTTTTGCAAAGACCATTGACCGTCTTTAATAAACTTTCCTTGCTCTGCATTAATTACAGACTGCAAGTGATATTCTTTATCAAAGTCGACAACCTGAATATCTCTTAAGTTTCCTTGCGAGTTCGCATAGTCAATATAAATAAAGCGTTGCCCTTCTCTTGACCAATAGCCTTTTACTTCGCCTAGAGCAGCAACTGAACGATGACTTTTGATACTTTGTGCTTTCTCATTGGTATAGGGAACAACCCATTCACTTAACGCAAAAGATAAAACAATCAGTAGCAAAGCTGAACGCATTACCCAGCCCACAATACGCCATAAACTGATCCCAACCGAGCGCATCACGATGAGTTCACTGTTGGATGCTAAAGCGCCCAATCCAATTACCGCACCAATTAAGGCTGAAATAGGCAAAATTTCATATAGATAACGAGGAGCACCCCATAACACATAGATAAAAGCTTGCCATGCATTATAGTCAGGCTTTAACTCACCCAGTTCACCTAAATAGGTAAACAAGACTTGCAAAACAGATAAGACAATGGTGGTACCAAACATTGCAAGCGCAGTGGTTTTCGTCACATATTTGGCGACTATTCGACGTGCTAACATTATAATTTCACTCGCTTGATCTGTTTCTTGATTTTCGGCCCTAATTTCTGTTTACGAGAAAATAAGGCAGCTGCAATTGCATAAACCAATAAAGCCGCTGGATACGCCCAAATATCGAGCTCACCTTTACTAATACGAGTCTTAATCGCAATCATAAGTACAATCAAGCTCGCAAAAATAAAAATAGATGGAATGAGACGATAATAACGACCTTGTCGAGGACTCACCTCAGACAACGCAACCGACATCATGAGAGCAACAATAATGGTAAACGGACCGAATAAACGCCAACCTAATTCACTTCTAATGACTGGATCATTTGTTTTAGCCAATAGTTTAGAGGTTGGAAGTGCCTCTACGTCACTACTCTCAAACTTGACGTCTTTATCATTCTCAAGTCTTAAACGATAAGACTGAAACTCTGCTTGCGTATATTTAGGTTGTCCCGGATATATTTCATAACGGCGCCCTTGAACCAGATCGACGACATTGGCAGTATCATTGGCAACCTCAACACGTGTCGCCTCTTTCGCCAAAATCATGACATCTGGTTTGCCTTCTTTGGCAGCCCGCTGGTAAAAGAAAATATCTTTGAGGTTTTTACGGTCTTCCGACAGTGAACCTGCATAAATCGTATAAGGTCCTGAAGAAATAAACTCTCTTGGTCGAACCAAGTCAAAGCCTGTCCGTACAGCTTGGGTCGTTGTTAATTTTTCAAATTCACGTAGTCCCCACGGCGTCATCCACAGCATAAGCACAGACTGACAAACCATATAAACCAGTGTCATTGGAATGAGTAAGCGTGCCAATTGATGACGGCTTACGCCACTACCATTCAAGACAGCCATTTCATGGTCAACATATAAACGACCAAACACCAACATTAAACCAATAAAAAATCCCAGTGGTAAAATGAGGGTTAAAAATTCAGGTAAACGGTATCCAATGATGCTAAATAAAATACTTGCATCTAAACGCCCCTGTGCCGCCACACCAAAGTATTTGATCAGACGACCACCCATCATGATTAGGGTCAATAATGCGATGACCACCAATGAGGTAGAGACAACTTGCTTGACGAGATAACGCCGAATAATCAAATTAATACTTCCAAAAGGCTAAACGGGACGAACGCTAGTTTACCCGAATGTTAAAAATATAAAACCGCACATTGCAACGCTATGCTTGAAAGTGTTTCAATGTTTTAATCCAACATAACTTTCTATAGGCAATCACGGCAGCCATGAAATTTACAACTTATACAACTTTTCCTGAACAAACATCTAATGAATCTTTGTGGGTTTTAGTTGATTCAGAACAGCTACAAAGCAACCTCAATACATATCAAATCAATAACCTAGAAAGTATTCTTACGGCGACTCAATATAAAGCTAACTTCAATGAGACACTGCCATTATTTGGTCAGCTTAGCACTCAACCTCACAGCCAACTACTTGGTTTAGGAAAAGCAGCTGAACTTCAAGCAGTTAAGTTAGCAAAATTGGCACAAACCATTATCAAATCGACACAAAATAAATTTAAGCATATCGCAATTGATATTGCTGCATTACCTGTCGAATACCATTATTTATTTGCATTAAGCTTAACTCAAGCAGCTTATGGTTATGATGAGTTTAAATCGAAAAAAAATGAATTTGTGTTACAACAAGTTGATTTAATTAGTCCACACACTAGCCTTGATGAAAATCAACTTGCTTTAGTACATGCCGTACAATCTGGTCAATCTTTTGCGCGTGACTTAGGTAACCGTCCAGGTAATATCTGTTTCCCTGAATATTTGGCTGAACAGGCTTTAGCTTTAGCAGCAGAATTCCCTGATTTACTCAAAGTGACTGTCTTAAATGAGCAGCAAATGGCTGACTTAGGCATGTATGCTTTCCTTGCTGTGAGTAAAGGATCTGAGCGTCCGGGTCGTATTGTCACTCTTGAATACCAAGCACAGCTTGAACAAGCCCCTGTCGTACTTGTCGGTAAAGGCGTTACTTTTGATACAGGCGGTATTTCTTTAAAACCAGGCCTTGGCATGGATGAAATGAAGTTCGATATGTGTGGTGCAGCCTCTGTACTTGGTACGATTCGCGCACTATGTGAAGCACGCCTTCCAATTCATGTGGTGGGTGCGATTGCAGCAGCAGAAAATATGCCTTCGGGTAAAGCGACCCGCCCAGGCGATATCGTAACGACCATGAGCGGCCAAACTGTTGAAATTTTAAATACTGACGCTGAAGGCCGTTTAGTTCTTTGCGATACGTTAACGTATATCAAACGTTTCAATCCAGCAGTAGTTGTTGATATCGCAACATTAACCGGTGCTTGTGTAGTGGCATTAGGTAAAGTGCTAAGCGGTTTATTCTCTCCTGACGATGCCTTGGCAGCTGAGCTTCAACAAGCAGGTGAGCAGTCATTTGACCGTGTGTGGCGCATGCCAGTGATTGATGATTATCAAGAACTATTGGACTCACCTTTTGCAGACATCGCTAACATTGGTGGACCACATGGTGGTGCAATTACAGCAGCCTGCTTCCTTGAGCGTTTTACTCGTGACTATCGTTGGGCTCATCTAGATGTAGCAGGAACAGCTTGGTTATCAGGTACAGCAAAAGGTGCAACTGGCCGTCCAGTACCACTACTTATGCAATTCTTGGCTAACCGTGTAAATACGAATGGCTAAAGTTAGCTTTTATCTGTTTGAAACCAGTGAAGAACGGCAAGTCGATAGTGCTTGCCGTTTATGTCGAAAGATCTTGCTGAAACATTCAAATATCTGGTGGTATTGCCCAGATGTACAGTTACAACAAACACTTGATGAAAAATTGTGGAGCTTTGATCCGACCAGTTTCATTACACATGGGATTGATCAGGCAGACGCAGCAGTATGTATTTCGGCTAAACAACCTTCTGAACAAGGCTGGTTGGTATTTAATTTTAACAATCATGCACTTGAACAAGTGAATCATTTTAGCCACATTATAGAAATTGTTGAAAATAATGAAGCAGCCAAGCAAATTGGCCGAGAAAAATTTAAAATGTATCGTCGTTTAGGTATAGAACCTCGAACCTTTAAATTATAACGCGCTAAAATGTAGATACTGTTGAGCAAAGGAGAACTGTGGTGGCATTAAATGTCGGGCAAGATTTTAAAAAAAGATGGTTAAATGCGCCTGAAGCTGTCCGTCATGCCTATCAACAGGATTTGGCACGTATTTGTGATTTATTAGAGCCTCAGACGCCTATTCAACTTTGGGTACTCAATGATGAGAAGGCACAGTTAGAATCACAGCAAAACATTGAACAAGCTTATGCTGACTTAAAAGCAGAGTTAATCGAACAGGCACGTATTCGTCGTCAGCTTGCTTTAGAAAAGTCTCTTGCAGATAAGCGCGCAATGGAAGCAGCCTATGCTGCTGAATTACAAGCAGACGAAGTTCGTAAATTTAGTGAACAAACTCAAGCTCTACAAGCTTTCCGCAGTCATTTAGAACAAGAAGTTGCTGAACACACTGCGCGTTATCAGAAAAATCCTGAAACACCAGCAGTGAACTACTCTTCTGGGGTAAAGCTTAGCATTACCGATGACCAAATCTTATCTGAGCTTGAAAGTTTACGTATTCGTTTAGAGCTTGAAGCTGAGAACTTAATTGAACAGTCTGTTACGGCTTTCCGAGCTAAGCTAAATTCGGCAGCTCAAGAAGAAATTGAATATATTTTAAAAAATTCTAAGTTTTCTGATGAAAAAATAGAAAAGTAAAGTTTATACAACGTTCCTTGTCATAAAAATGACATTTAATTGTCACAAAATAGTCATGCATAATATTCTTTTAGTTCAAATAATTATTAGAATAATGCATATGTATTTATGAAAATTAATGAGGGTAAAAATGGACATTCCACATCAGATTTCAATGCAACTTGAGCAGCTTAATCAGGGTGAGCAATGGACATTTTCAGCACAAGAACTTTATATGAGTCACAACGACTTTAATTCACTTTCAATTTTACTCACACGAGCGTCAGAAAAAGGTGAGTTTTCAATTACACGCACCCAGCATAATAAACCCTGGGTAGGCACACACTCGGTTACTCTGACCAAACATTAATTTTTAAAATAAAAAAACCGGAACATATGTCCGGTTTTTTATTTTAGCGATTTAAAACTTTATTTTAAAAAGCCATTTTCAGCTAAGAAAGCCATACTAATATTTGACTCGGTTTTTTGTTCAGCAGCTTTATCACCCAGTAATAAACGCTCAATATAACGCGCTAATACATCGACTTCTAGGTTAACTTTGCTACCGACTTGCCAAGTTCCAATATTGGTACGTTCTGCTGTGTGCGGAATTAAGTTCAAACTTAAAATATTACCGCGTAAATGATTAATGGTTAAACTAATACCATCTACTGTCACAGAACCTTTCTCTGCTAAGTATTTAGCAAGTTCTACAGGTGCTGTCACTTCATAATAAATTGAGCGAGCATCTTCACGGACTACGGTAATTTCACCTACACCATCAACATGACCACTTACAATGTGTCCACCAAAACGGGTTGTTGGCAGCATCGCCTTTTCCACATTGACACGTTGACCCACTTTCCAGTTACTTAAAGTGGTACGGTTTAAACTTTCGCGAGAAACATCAGCTGCGTACCAGTTGTCTCCCCACTCAATAACGGTGAGACAGATCCCATTGGTTGCAATTGAGTCACCTAAATGTACATCCGACATATCCAAATCGGTTTGAATACGTAAACGCACATCGCCACCTACACTTTGCAGGCTTTCTACTTTACCTAAACTTTCAATAATGCCTGTAAACATGGCTCAATCTCCAAATCTTTTACACTGCTTAAATTGCAGCGCTTACCAAAGTGCGAGCTGCGTACTGTTACCTGAAGTATCTACACCACCTAGCTCGGCAAAGTGGTAAAGCTGGCCTAACAACTGACGTAACGGCGGCCCTGGTTTGGCATGAGTATCTGTAATCACAATAAACTCAAGCACACGTGCGCGCTCTGACTGACGTTGTTTACTTACGCGATAACGTGGAACATCTTGAGTCAATAAAGTGACTTTTCCACGCTCCAGATTGGCCATCAGTAAGTCTTTTGGCTCAATATTACCATCGGTCGAATAACTGGTCAGAATATAACGTGCATTGATGGTTGAAAGTAATTTTTCATACGCATCTTTTGCATGTTTAGAAGAGTTATAAGGACTTGGACGTTCTTTACGCCATGCACGGTCAATACCACTCTTATAGCCTTTCGTATCTGGCGGTGGTAAATCGACTTGATCCCATAACGTCAATGCATTTAGAACATGGTAGTTACTACTATAAGCATGCTGGTTATAAGGTGGATCAAGATAGGCTACATCTACTTCAAAACCGCTCATCTGGTTTGCTAAATGCTGAGCATCTACACACCACATTTCAGCAGCAGGGCGTTTACGGTCACCAATCTCACAAAAACGGCTCGGTGTGAGCCACAGCAATGATTCAATTCGTTCTAAGGCCGTTTGTGTACGTCCGCCCCACCCTTGGTGGAAGCTTTTAAATACACCACTGGTATTACTCACAAAACTTGCCGAATAGAGTAATGGCGCAAGCAAGGCACTCATTTCTACATCATTAATTGCGCCTTGTGCCTGCCATGTTGCAATCTGCTGGCGAATCGCATCAATGCGCATACCATTACGACGCTTAAAGAACAAACGGTCACGAGATGGATCATAGACATCATCATTACGAGGGCAAAGGTTATGCGTTACCCAACCTTTAACCTCAGGTAAGCGGTTTAAATAATCGATGGCTTTCTGGTAGCCACCAAGCTCTTTAAACGCGGGTGCATCGACACACGCTAAAATTGCATGATTTAAAGCATGGCTATAAGGTTCCCAGTCATTTGCAATGACTCGGTAACCGTTTTGGCGTGCCAAGCGAGACACCACACCACTACCTGCGAAGAAGTCGGCAAAAATCGGAGGATTCTTTTTCTTGCTGTTCAGCGTCCCTGTAATTTCCAGAGCTTCTAAAATCAAGTGGAGCAATCGGCGCTTGTTACCCAAGTATGGTACAAGCTGATGAAAAAGATATTCGTCTGTCGTGCGGGCTGCATGACGACGTTTGTGGTAAACCGAAGGCTCTGAATTCATACTTTCTCTTGCGTAGGGATTAACCTTAAGCGTATATCTTGATCAAGTTGTATTACATCAAGAAGTTTAAAACGAAGTTGCTGTGCCATATATTCAAAATCTGCGTTGAACATGGCTCTTGCACTTTGCCCCAATAAAGTCGGGGCAACATAACTGATCATTTCATCTACCAAACCTTTTTGCAAAAAGACGGTAGACAATGTTGCGCCAGCTTCAACCAGCACATCATAAATTTGGTATTGCTTAGATAAGGCCTGTAATAGTGTTTTTAAAGGCTGAATTTCTAATTGTATCACGCCTAAGTCAGCAAGTTCCTGACGATATGGCCCCATCACCATGACAGTTTCAGGATTTTCTAAAATTTTAGCAGTGAGCGGTAAACGCCCTTTTCGATCTAGAATTACCCGTTTTGGCTGCGCAACTGTTTCGATATCAAGATTATGGAGTGACCGTACATTAAGCTGACAGTCATCAGCAATCACAGTATCAATACCTGTAATCACGGCACCTGAAATCGCACGCCAATGTTGGACATCTTGACGAGCAGCAGAACCAGTAATCCACTTCGACTCACCCGATGCCATTGCAGTACGCCCATCTAAACTAGAAGCAACTTTTAAACGCACATATGGCATGCCCGTAGACATCGCTTTTAAAAAGCCTTGATTAAGTTGAGCTGCCAAATCTTCACAAATCCCGATTTCTACTTCAATACCGGCATTTTTTAAGATCTGAACACCTTTACCTGCAACAAGCGGATTGGGATCGGGACATGCCACCACCACTTTTTTAACCTGTGCTTTAACCAATGCTTCAGCACACGGCGGGGTTCGTCCATAATGAGCACACGGCTCAAGCGTCACATAAGCAGTTGCGCCTTGTGCTTGTTCACCCGCCTGACGCAGCGCAAAAACTTCAGCATGAGGTTGACCAGCTTTCGGATGAAAACCTTCACCAATCACTTGATTGTCTTTGACAATAACACAACCGACATTTGGATTTGGTTTTGTCGAATAGAGTCCTCGTTTGGCAAGTTCAATGGCTTGCTGCATCCAGTACTGATCTTGTTTCAACTCAGACATATAAATCTCAAATGATTAGTGTTCACGTTGTTGCATTTGCTCAATTTGACGGCGAAACGCTTCAACATCCTGAAAGTCTTGATAAACCGAAGCAAAACGAACATAGGCAACATGATCAAGTGCAAATAAAGATTGCATAACAATTTCACCAATAGTTCTAGACTTAACATCACGCTCACCTAAACGGCGAATCTGCAATTGAATATCGCTCAGAACCGTTTCGATCTGCTCTTGTGTCACTGGACGCTTTTGTAAAGCATGCATAAGTGAACGACGTAGCTTGGCTTCATCGAACGGTTCATTCTTTCCATTCGATTTGATCACACGGGGCATCACCACTTCATAGCTTTCAAAAGTGGTAAAACGTTCACCGCAAACTACACACTCACGACGTCGACGAATCTGACAGCCTTCTGCGGCTAGCCGAGAATCGATGACTTTACTATCTGCGGCGTTGCAAAATGGACAATGCATAGCGGACTTAATAGGGTCAATTACTTTGACCTAGTGTAGCAAAATTTCTACGCTTACTGAACCAGCATTCTATGAGACAAAAAAACAGCCCTGAGCCAGATCAAAGCATCGCTTTGATCACAGCCCAAGACTGTTTTTAGTACAGCAAATATATTACGAATTATTCAATACGTTCGCCATGTTGGCTTAAATCCAGACCCATACGTTCATCATCGGCATTAACACGCAGACCAATCACCACATCAATTACTTTAAGAATAATGAAGGTTGCAATACCGCTGTAAACCATAGTTGCAAGTACACCTTCAACTTGTACCCACAATTGGCCTGCAAATGTTGGTGCTAAAGTCACACTAGCTGCTTTAATGATTTCATCACTATAGAACACGCCAGTTAAAATCGCGCCGACAATACCACCTACTGCATGTAAACCAAAGGCATCCAATGCATCATCCGCTTTGAGTAAACGTTTAAGTGCTGTAATACCCCAGAAGCAGACTACACCACCGATTAAGCCCATCACTAGAGCTCCGCCTACGCCGACGAAACCTGCTGCTGGTGTAATCACAACCAAACCAGCCACAGCACCAGATGCACCACCTAATACAGAAGCTTTACCACGAATCATACGTTCTACAACTAACCAAGAGAACGCAGCAGCAGCGGCAGCAACTTGAGTCACTAAAATTGCCATACTTGCACGAGCACCAGCGCCTAACGCACTACCACCATTAAAGCCGAACCAACCTACCCAAAGTAAGCTTGCACCGATTACAGTTAAAGTTAAGTTATGCGGTGCCATAGATTCACGGCCAAGGCCAATACGTTTACCAAGCATGTAAGCTGCGACTAAACCTGCAACACCAGAGTTGATATGTACAACTGTACCACCAGCAAAATCTAATGCGCCTGCTTTAAATAACCAACCATCTGTTGCCCACACCCAGTGAGTAATTGGCGCATAAACCACAAGTACCCAAATTGTAATAAAGGCCATGAAAGCTGAATATTTCATACGGTCAGCAATCGAACCGCTCAAAATTGCGACAGTAATGATGGCAAAAGTCATTTGGAAAATAACAAATAAGCTTTCAGGAATTGTTCCACTTAGTGCATTAAAGCCTACGCCATTGAGCATCGCTTTAGACAAGTCACCAAAGTATGCACCTGTGCCAGAGAACGCGAGTGAATAACCAGCAATCACCCAAAGCAAACTTACCAAAATTGCGGCAGAAAGGCTGAACATCATGGTACTTAATACGTTTTTCTTACGGACCATACCGCCGTAGAACAATGCCAAGCCAGGAATCGTCATCAACAGTACTAAAGCTGTTGAAACTAAAATCCAAGATGTATCGCCTGTATCGAGTTTTGGTGTCGGTGCTGGAGCTGCCGGAGTTGCGGCAGCTGCTGGTGCTGCTGCAGATGTTGCAGGTGCTGCAGACGTTGATGTTGCTGTAACCTCAGATGTCGGTGTTGTTACAGTCTCTTCTGCCCAAGCGGCAGTACCACCCAAAAGTGCGCCTGTTAGACTCAGCGCCATAAGCATTTTTTTCATTCGTGTCCCCCAACCTCATTTGCGAGCTATTTATTGCTCAGCAAGCTTTGTGCCAATTTAGACAGCATCTGGTCCTGTTTCACCCGTACGGATACGGATGACTTGTTCCAGATTAGTCACAAAAATCTTACCGTCGCCGATTTTCCCAGTGCTTGCCACACGAGTAATTGACTCAATTACTGCGTCGACCATTTCATCGCTAATCGCAATTTCGATTTTTACTTTAGGTAAGAAATCAACCACATACTCCGCGCCGCGGTAAAGTTCTGTATGCCCTTTTTGACGACCAAAACCTTTAACTTCAGTTACGGTAATCCCTTGTACACCAATGTCAGAGAGTGCTTCACGCACATCATCCAATTTAAACGGTTTTACAATTGCAGTTACAAGCTTCATGTTTGTTTCCTTCGGCTTCTTTTCACCAGTAAGGTTTTATGTTCAATTTTCATGCCAATATTTCAAAGGTTGGAGGAGATGAATCTTTTGCATGAGCTTTCTTTATAACCTATTTAGTTATCAAGATGTAGATGAGCTACTAAAAATAAAATGAATTTGCAGTCCTGTTTTTATTTCATTTTATCGTTATCCAATATGGAAAAGCCAAGAAGCCTATATACGAGGTTCAAGCAGTGTTAAACTGGCAAGCATAAGGTAATACAACAGTTTGGATATCTCATGCTAGAAACTCTATTACAGGCTATTTTGGAACAAATTGACGAGCCTAAAAAAGATTTAGAAAAAAACTTACGTGCATTATTAAATGAAACTGTCGAGAAATTAGACCTCGTGTCTAAACAAGAAATCGAAAGACAAAAAACTGCACTTCATTTAGCCAACCAACGTTTAGAAGAGCTACAAAAACAAGTAAGTCTATTAGAAGAAACTTTAAAGAATAAAAAATAAGCACCAATGTAGCGCACTTATACTTTACAACGATTAAAAATTAAGCACCACAATGGAACAAGAAGATGTCTTTTTCTAAAATTTATACTCGGGGACTTTTAGGCTTACATGCGCCTCTCATTGAAGTAGAGGTACATGTGAGTCAAGGCTTACCTTCTCTAACGATCGTAGGGCTTGCTGAAGCAGCAGTCAGGGAGAGTAAGGACAGGGTTCGCTCAGCCATTATTAATAGTGGATTTCAGTTTCCGACTAAACGGCTGACTATTAATCTTGCTCCCGCAGATTTGCCCAAAGATGGTTCACGTTTAGATTTACCGATTGCATTAGGGATATTAATTGCCTCAGGTCAGCTTCCAGAGAACTGCACTGAAGACTTTGAATTTATTGGAGAGTTAGCACTAGATGGTCATGTAAGACCAGTTTCAGGCGCTTTAACTTTGGCCATGGCATGCCAGCAAGCCCAGCATAAAATTGTTTTACCCCAAGATAATAGTCAGGATATTAGTCATTTACCAAATCTTGAGTGTTATCCGGTTAGTCATTTAAAAGAAGTTTGTGAACACTTTTTAGGAAATACTAAGCTATCTCAGGTGCAATCATCTTCCCGCTCAAATGACATGCCGTATAAATTTGACCTTGCAGATGTAAAAGGTCAGCTACGCCCACGTCGTGCATTGGAAATTGCAGCCGCTGGAGGGCACTCCTTGCTCTTTAAAGGACCACCGGGCACAGGGAAGACTTTACTCGCCTCACGTCTTCCTTCAATTTTGCCACCACTTTCTACTCAAGAAACGCTTGAAGTTGCTAGTATTTATTCGATTTCAAATACGCCCCATACTTTTGGGCAGCGTCCTTTTCGTGCACCCCACCATACAGCATCAGCAATTGCACTAGTTGGGGGCGGCTGTCAGTTCCACAAATAAATCAGAGTTTACACAAATAAACTAGAGCAAGAATAAAAAGTATATTATCTATATGCTTTAATTTTTCTTTTTGTAAAAATACATGCCTGTTAATAATGAAAAAATAACGACTATTGACTGCTTTCCGAATGACAATATTAGTCGAGTAGTTTATCGATATGGTGGACTTGTCCGAAACGAAGATAACGACTCAACTAATCCTTTTGTTGAAGTGTTATTAATAGAAATTAGAAAGAGTGACCAATGGTTATTTTTAGATAGGTGTTCCACATTCCTAGTTCCAGTACTTGATCTTGATGCTGTTCAACATGGTAGCATTTGGGATGGAAATGTTCTGACCAATCAAACTTATAGATTTTCAGGAAAGCTTGTCACAAAACGATTTTCTTTCGACTTCACCAATAAAAAGCCTAAAAATATAAAACTTACAGATAGAATCCCCAATACATCAGATTACTACATCCCATTGAAGAACTATTTTCTCCCCAACAAAGTTGATTATGTTCTTCAGGGATATCCTTTCACTAAATACACCAGTGATTCATATCGGAAAGTGAATCACTGCTTAATGCATGCTAATGATGGAACTCAAGTCATCACTTCTTCAATTCATGTTATGCATAGCTTATTCGTCAATCGTAAAGATATTCGTGGACTCTTATTAGGAACTTCAAGCCAATCCATCATTAATCGCTTTTTAGAATCTTATACAACAGAAATTGAGAATGATAATGTTGAATATAAAGTAAAAATCAGAAAGCCCTATGAAGATATTGGTGAGACAGCAATTATTTTTCTTGCCAATCTAGCCTTAAATCCTCATGTGCAAATGATAGTTGATAAAATCCAAAGAAGTATGGAGATTACTGAGTTTAATCATCTTCAGCATAGCACAGGAACACGATATCCAATTGTATTTCCGCCACACCCTACAAAGCTTTTTCTAGAAGCAGAAGGAATATGGCTCGATGATAATAAGACACGTTTTTTTATCACTAGAGTGAAAAAGTTTGATCCTATTAATGATCACATCATTGATGTCAACAAAGACCTGACCAATACAATTTCAAAGCCTGATGATAAAAATCCTCAACCTCGTGAAAAAAGTCAAAATAAAAATGAGCATATCAATACACAAAAACCACCATCAAGAACAAGTGGTGAATACCGTAAGCGTTCTGATGTGGAAACTGGAAATACACAAGGTATATTGAAGTATTCTTTTAATGAACCAATCAATGATCCAATTGAAGTTGGCACACCCAATCATTCATATTCAGATAAATCAGAAGATGTCGAAACATCATCTGATGAACCTTATGGCAATAAAAATAACAAGATAAAAAAATCTGAAATGACAGATACACCACCTAGCAGAGATGAACGTTATGATATTCAGTATATAGTCCAATCTCTCCAACAACTTGCATCAGAAACTGATTCCCCATTAGAACACCTTTCAGCAATTAATGAGCATGGTGAAATGATAGCAAGTATTAATTTGCTTCAAATCAAAAAACTTGTGCCTGAACCCAAATACCCTTCATGGATTGATTATGAAAAAGGACGAAAATTATTGTTCTTAAAACTAGACTTAAAAGATCAAAAAGGTTTTTCCTATCTCATCGATATACACAAAAATAAAAATCATGAAGCATTTTGTGCTTTTCTTATCTTTACACAGCATAAGTTAACAAGCGAACAAATCAAAAAAATCTGCATTGAGCTAGAAAGTGCTAAAGGAATCAAAAAATGGGCACTCTACTGTGATAATTTCATTCATAAAATGATTGCAATAAAACACTTATATGCAACACCTGATGAATGGAAAAATCGCTTTAAAAGCTTATTCATAAGTCTACAGAAGTAGATAGTTTTTAAATTAAAAAGTATTTTTACATAACCACAGGTAGATGAAATTACTTGATATTTCCTGTTCTCAATATAATTGCGAAATAGAAAGGAGTGAAATTATAGTCTATTTCGCCTATACTATCTGTTCAATTTACATTTCTATTCGTATTCAAACACTTATGATTTTGACTCCACCCTAGATTATTTACCCATCTTTTTTGTAAATAACTCATCGCTGTCTAGTGATGTGGTGTAGTCGCTTGTGTTGTATATATCACATCACTAGCCTTTATCTAAAACTATATAAATAGGCTATTTCTATGTTTTCTAATGTACGAGAACAATGGTTCTCGAATATCCGTGGGGATGTGCTTGCAGGTCTAGTCGTCGGTCTAGCACTTATTCCAGAAGCAATTGCATTTTCAATTATTGCTGGTGTTGATCCCAAAATTGGCTTATATGCTTCATTCTGTATTGCAGTTGTGATCTCATTTGTAGGTGGTCGCCCAGCAATGATTTCAGCCGCAACAGGTGCTATGGCATTACTCATGGTCACACTCGTTAAAGAGCACGGATTACAATATTTGCTTGCAGCGACGATTTTAACTGGCGTGATCCAGATATTAGCAGGTTATTTAAAGCTCGCTAAGTTGATGCGATTTGTATCAAAATCAGTCGTTATTGGTTTCGTAAATGCTTTAGCTATCTTGATCTTTATGGCTCAACTTCCAGAGCTGATTAATGTGACATGGCATGTCTACATTTTAGTCGCTTTAGGTTTGGTAATTATTTATCTATTTCCATTAATTCCAACAATAGGCAAATTACTCCCATCTCCACTTGTTTGCATCATTGTGATTACGCTTATTGCCATTTCTCTAGGTATCGATGTCAGAACTGTTGGTGATATGGGATCATTACCTGATACGCTTCCTGTATTTTTAATCCCTGAGATTCCTTTAAACCTCGAAACACTGACTATCATTTTCCCTTATGCGATTGCTCTGGCAGCCGTGGGGTTGCTTGAGTCAATGATGACTGCAACAATTGTCGATGAAATGACAGATACACCAAGCGATAAGCATCAGGAATGCAAAGGACAAGGAATTGCCAATATTGCCTCTGGTTTTATGGGGGGAATGGCAGGTTGCGCCATGATTGGTCAATCGATGATTAACGTGAAGTCAGGTGGTTTAACCCGATTATCGACGTTCTCTGCGGGTATTTTTCTTCTCATTCTAGTTGTCTTTATCAGTGATTGGCTTAAAGTCATTCCAATGGCTGCATTGGTTGCTGTGATGATCATGGTTTCGATCAGTACTTTTGAATGGAGTTCAGTCACCCAATTAAAAGACAATCCGAAAAGTAGTAATGTCGTAATGATTGCGACCGTTATCGTTGTTGTCGCAACTCACAATCTGGCATTAGGCGTTTTAACAGGGGTTTTATTGTCGGCATTGTTCTTGGCGAATAAGTTAGAGAATGATATTCAAGTCATCGCTTCATTTGAAGGTAATACTCGTTTATATGATTTACATGGTCAGATCTTTTTTAGTTCCTCAGAGAAATTCATGCAAGGTTTCGATTTTAAGGAAGATGTGAAAGATGTGGTGATTGACTTAACGCATTCCCATATTTGGGATGTTACCTCAGTCGCTATGCTTGACTCTGTGGTAAACAAGTTTCAAAAAAATGGTGTGAATGTAGCGGTGCGTGGGTTGAACGAAGCGAGTTCGATTATGATCGATAAATATGGAACACACGCAAGAATATAACTTAAGAATTTAATTAAGGTTTTAAAAAGCAGGTATTTAAGGTTCAGGTATCTGCTTTTTTCTAAATCTTAGAATTTATCTTGATAAGAATGTTTAGAACAAATATTTGTCAAAATTACTATAGAGCTTTAAAATTAGGAGATGTATCTACAATTGCACTTATTGATAAAGGCAGTGCGGTTGTTGCAATTTTATTGGCTTGGCTTATTTTAAGGTGATCACAGTCAGAATGATCATAGGCGCAGCGTGTATTGTTCTAGGATTATTTATTATTTCAAAAAAATAGGGAGCTATTGATTGCTCCCTATTTAATGGTCAATGATGATCAGGATAGGCTTGTATTGAGCTTAAAATTTCTTCTCGTGCTTTTTCAACATTTCCCCAACCTTTAAGCTTTACCCATTTGCCTTCTTCCAAGTCTTTATAATGCTCAAAGAAATGATGGATACGATTTAAAGTAAGTTGATCTACATCATTGATATCTAAAATATGATCGTAAAGCTTTGATAGTTTAGTGTGAGGAACTGCAATGATTTTTGCATCAATGCCATGTTCATCTTCCATATACATCACACCCACAGGTCTACTCCTGATTACTGCACCAATTGCTACTGGATAAGGTGAGATAACCAATACATCTAATGGATCGCCATCCTCACTCAGCGTTTTAGGAATATAACCATAGTTCGCAGGATAAAACATTGATGTTGTTAAAAAGCGGTCAATGAAAATAGAATCAAATTCCTTATTCATTTCATATTTAACTGGGTCAATATTTTGAGGAATTTCAATAATACTGTAGAAATCATCTGGTGGATTGATGCCAGGTGGAATATCTTTATAGCTCATCATTCTTTTCCTTTTTGAGTACCGACAGTGCCAAACTGAACGGGAGTTTTTACATAAAAAATTCTGACATCTTCTTGATTCAGATGTGTAAACAATTGTTCTGATTCTGCTTCACTCAGAGCAAGTTGGACTTGCACAGGCTGGTCAACTAATTCAAAAAAGTGAGCTGAATGTAATCGCCCTGTATGGTCAATGCCTTCTGATCCATGAATGACTGTAGCACCCTTAAATCCTAACTCTCTTGTCAGTTCTAAGAGCCATTCATGGATGGGGATGTTTTTATGCCTTTGATTCATCTCGGTATAAAATGTGACTAAATATCCGTTCATTAAATCCTACTCCTGACTAATGTGTAGTCGTTAGTTGATAGGTAAATATGCCAAGCAAAGTAAATAGCAATGAACCTAAAACGTGGACTGTAATTGTCAAAATGGCATATTCAAATTTGCCACTTTGAAGTAAAGAAACAACTTCCATTGAAAATGTTGAGAACGTGGTTAAAGCACCACAAAAACCAGTAATGAGGAACAACTTGTAATTAGGATTCAAAGAGCTACTGGCAAAAAAAGTGACGGCAAAGCCAATAACGAATGCACCAACAAGATTCACTAGGACTGTGCCTAAAGGAATATTTGGGAAATAGTGGTTAAATTGAAGACCAATTCCCCAACGTATCCAAGCACCTAGAACAGCACCAAGACCTATTGAAAGTAAGGAGATGTACATGCATTTCCCCTGCCAGTTAAACAGAGAAAACTAAAAAACTAAGAGGAATTGATTTAAGAATTTGATACAACATAGCACAGCTCCATTAGAAAAAAGCAGAGCGCACAACTACGCACCCTGCATAAGGGTAACGTAGGTATCATCAGCCGTTAGTGGCGGTTTGTAGAAGGAAGATAGCCATTTCCTTGAATTAATATATTAAATCTTTTGAGGTGATTTGCAAATAGAATTTAAAAACCCCCATTGTTAATGCTTTTGACTATTTTTTGGTAAAAATGTTATAAAACTCAACAACATTAAAATTTAAAACAGAGAGACTTCACTAATGGGGCAGGCTAAAAAACGTGGTTCACTAGAAGAACGAATCAAACAAGCACAAGATCGTTACTATGGTCAAGAATCTACTATTGAAGAAGTCAGACAGGCTCTCGGTCTTCCCGAAGATGCTCAAGCACTTGGATATATAATCCATCTACCCGATCAAGATGAGTTCGTTTCAACTATAGAAGACAATGACAGTATATTTTCAGTAGGCTATGCAAAACTACCAGAATTAGCAAAAGTATATGATCAGCCTGATCAAGCAATTACTGATGCCAAAAAAATTAAGAAACACAAACTATTGGTTTGTGTTCTTTTTGAATCTTCTAAGCAATATTTTATTAATGATCTATGGGCAAATTATTAAGATTATTGATTTTTGGGCAGCCAATAAGACTGCCCCTTTAATTCAATCTCATATCCATCATCAACTTCCCTAACCATTTCAGCCTTTACCTTTACAGCATCCACATATGGGAGTTGATGGAAATATCTGAGACCACTCCTAACCCAACTAACCATATCATTACTATTTGCTAAATTGGTATGGGTTAATTCAGCAATCTTATTTTCCAATTTTAGTTTTCGTTTAACATTTAAAAATTCAGACTTTTTAAGTGTTAAATAATCAATTGAAGTACCATAATTTTCGTTTAAAAAATTAATAAACCCTGTCAGTGCAGCAGCTTGACCTGAATAGTCAGACAAATAGGCTTTGATATGCTCTAGATTTGGTAATTGGATATCCTCTTGCTCAATTGACAGCATTAACGCAACAGCAGGCTTTACTGCCAACCTCGCTGAACGTATTGAGGTATCGCCTCGTTTGATTTTTTCTTCTAATTTATTCTTGTATTCCAGTACAACATCATAAGCCAAAGATGGTTGCAAAATATGTTGCACAAGCTTTTCCATCTGATCTCGTTCTGAACAACTTTTTTTGTTATCCGTATCTATTCGAATGTCATGCACCTCTTCAAGCCATTGCATCACCAATTCAAATTTTCTAAGCCCACTACTTCGTAACCTTACTAATAACTGCTTTGGGGTAGGCACAGATTGATTCCAATCTATTTCGGTTTTCATAAAGAAATGGATATGTTTATTTATATATAATGCGGCTTTATGTGATCCCACTTTCTTTTCTAACCAGCCTGTATAGTTTTCATACTGCTGTTTTAAGTAACTAGACTCAAATACTTTCTGATTTTGATCAAATTTATTCCATAAATTTTGATGCCAATAACAATCATCGCATAAATCAGCACAACCTGCTGCAATCATACAATGACATGCTTTACAGGATTTCTGAGGCTTATTTCTACATTTTTTGCACATTCTTTGTCCTGATGCATCAGACTCTAATAAGCGATGCTTCTGGCACGATGGACATGTCTCATAATCTCGTGTCGCACATTTTGGACATACCCGTAGATCATCATTAAATCGCGAAATTTGAGTCAATTTTTGTGATGGCGTACCACATCGTTCACAAGGCTCAATGGGTCTAAAATACACGGAACAACTATTACACACCACACCATATTCGGTCAGCTTACCTATTGGTTTATTTGTCTGATTACATCGAATACAGGGTTGTTTCTTAATACATTCATTACAAATGGCTTGTTCATCATCTCTAGGGAGTCGGGCAAAGTCACCACAACTTGGGCATAATCGTTTTTTAAAGTTACGAGCATAACAAGTCGAACAATATTTCTTGCCTTTATATCGTTTTTTTATGAAAGAAACTGACTGGTTGCATCCATGACAGTCATGTTCAATAACATTTTCAGTCAATATGCCTCGCTCCACTATTATTGCTTCTTCTTAATAAATTTAACCATTGACGTTGTACACTTGCTTTAGATTTTGGCTTAGTAACAGTTATTGCTGCACGAGAGACAGGATAATGTCTTGTAGGCTTAATCATTAAATCTTTCATCTGTTGAAGCTGAACAGGCAGCTTCTTACGTTTATCCCAAAAGTTTGCACGACCTACTCCATATTCCTTTGATCGCTGTACCAATAAGTCACATGGAATATCCATAATCTGATCCAGTATTGAAAGCAAAACTATTCGTTCCTGAGTATTTAGATATTCAAATGCTAATGGGGTAACTGGATGTGAAAGATGTAAATTTACGTCAAAACTTTCAAATAATTGAATCACATTTTTATTGGTCGTATTGACCAAAAATCTGATCTCACTAAGCCATGCACGAGCAATTTCAAACCATACTTGAGCAGTCACTGGAGATTGATTATAAAAACCAAATTTTTGATTTAAGACTTGCTCTGCTTTATTTTGGAAGTTTAAAGCATTTAAATTGAATTTTTGGCTTTCCTCACAATGCCTTAAATCAAAACCACATGTCGTACAGATCGCTAAACAACCATGTTGCATATCGGCTTTAAATGGTTGGATCGTCACACCACATTCAGGACAATGGTCAATTAAACTTACCTGATGCTCAACACAACTACAATGCCACCCAATACGCCACATTGAACGCAAATAAGGTGGATTTTCACGACTTTTCAAGCATTCAACACACACTTGCCGACCTGATGTATTTGAGCGGTTTCGTGTGCCCAAAGATAAAACCCAAGGGATATTTTGCTTTGGATCATAATTTGGATGTATCTGAGAAACAACGCTACTCAACATCGATTGCTGTATATTTTGTTTTGACTCCATACTATGAGATAACAGAGCATCGAACCTTTCTGCATTTACTCCTTTATCTAAATCAATCGTTAATGCTCTCCATTTCCCCCATAAAGCCTCAATGAGAACCATAGGTGAGCAACCTACATCTAAGGCGGAACGAATCAACCACGATGAGAATACTTCTCCTTGCTGAATGGGAGTTCTGATATACCAACATTGTTCAGGTTGACTCATCTCTAACTCCCTATAAGGATTTCGCAGAATTAACTCAGGCTGAGATTTATATTTCTAATATTTCTTAAACCCTCCGTAGGTTTAAGCCATTTAAACTTATGTACGATGTCATAGGTAATTTCTTCATCACCTTGTAAAATGGCTTCTTTGGCACACTCCACCAGTAATCGATTTAAATCACCTAGATTTCCACCCGATACCTCAAAAATCAACGTAGCAATCTCTTTGGACGCAAGATTAGACTGTTTTTTTAATGGCAATAGTCGAACATAGCTCACTAATAATCTTAAAAAATCTTGGTTAAGTTCCCATTTGGGTAAATTCACCACGTCAAAACGACTGGCATATTGCGGATCAGTGTGAAGTATCGTGATTGCTTCACGAGTACCGACCCCCACGATATTCAGACTCAATTCATTGCTGAGATTCTTAAGGGTATTCATAACTTCAGGAAGTAATTTGGCTGAACCTGTCAAACAATTATGAATTTCATCAATGATCAACATTTTTGTTTCATACTTCCGCATCAAGTGTACGGCTTGGTTTCGTAATTTAGCTTCAGGATCACTTGCACGAAATGGTACAAAAAAATGATTTAGAATATTGATATAGAGTTCTTTAACATTGGCTTTTGCAGGGGCAAGTATCGGCAAAACTGGCTTAGTTACCGAGAGCAAGTCCATGTCGGCATCACTTACTGTTTTCGTATAATACTGTTTGGCAAACTCATGAATGATGGTTGTTTTTCCCATATTGGAGTCACCAACAATCAACAAACATTCGGGTCTTAGTTTCCTAGGGCGATTCAAAATATCGGTCAATGTATTCATAATCGTCATGGCTTTTTTATAGCCAATCCAGCGATCAGTAAATAATGTCTCAATCCGCTCACTATCGCTTAATTGCATGATTTCAAGTACATGCTCTGCAAGATGCTCATATTTTTCCATCACATCACCTTAAATCATCAAATGCAGTTAAAGGAGTACTCCACAAATCATCACTTGTCTGAAGGCTTTCAGAAACTACAGCATTTTTAGACTGATTCTGTTCGGAAAGCTGAGTGACGGCTTTTTCATTTTCCTTTTTTCTTTGGTTTGAGCGACGTTGCTTTCGAGTCAAGCTTCGAGCTTGATTAAGCTGCTCACGTAGATGCAAAATCGCCTTATAAATTTCATCCTGATTCTGAACATCCTGACGCTCATTCTTGAGATAGTTCTGAACCTGTTTATATTCAAATAAACTAATCGGTGGAATCTCTCGCTTTGCTGTGGGCACTTTAAAATAGGTATTTGAAAATGGTTCATAAAACCAAATCAATGAAATATCTCTCGGATCACGCTTGAATAAAAATTTTCTTTTCCGTTTTCGATTACTATCTTCTGGATCAATGGAATTAACCCATTGTCTTAAGCAATCGGCAAAATAGAATAAGTTATCTTTTTGCACACCTGTACGTTGAATGGTCGCTTCAAATTCAGGTAGAAAATCAATAAATAAAGTATCCTCATCCGATACACGTTCTTTCAAACCTGTTCCTGCTGTCGTCTTCGTTCCCCAAACACCTTCTTCCCATTTAACTATTGGGGATGTTCCTAAAGCTGAATGTTTCTTCTGATGATAGACTTTGGTGATCCAATACACGATGTAGTATTCAAGTTCCTTTAATGTCATACAGGCTTGTTTAGCGGAATCATAAGTTCCACGCTGTTGTACATTTGAAAAAGTTGTACCATCCAAGACATGCATTTCAAGATTGACAATACCAAGCATACGCTCGATGTGACCGCCAAACCTTGCACCACCAATTGGTCGATATTCCCAATGAATCCCATATTTTAGACAAGCTTTGCTAATGTGATTGGTTCTAAAGTCCGACCCATTATCTGTATGAACTGAGTCCATGATCCCTTCAACTTGCCATTCAGCATCAATATCCAATTCGATCAACTTGCGCTTTTTAGACAAAATACAGGATGCTATACACATCGCCACAGAGGTCGTACTGGGTGCTTCCAATGATAAGTAGTAACCAACAATCATCCGACTGAAAACATCGATTGCCAAGGTTAAGTGAGGTTTTCCAATCGCCTCTCTAAACTCATCGTCCACGATTTCAATGTCTAAAGGGGTATGGTCAATCTGAACATATGCCAATGGATAGTCCGCATTTGGAAATGAACCCGCAGCAGCCTTAAATTTATCTATTGCAGCTTTTGATCCAAGACGTGCTTTCGTTACTTGGTAATCATTTAAAGCCTCAATTCTTCTTCTAATAGAGTTTTCATGCGGTGCTTCAAGCTGAAGCCGAGAACACTCTGCTTTTACAATTTCAATTGTTTTGGAAATACTGGGTTTCTTCGCATTCAAATATTCATCATTGATGGCTTGTTTAATAATATTGCTCACTTGAGGTGACAACCTTGATTTGTCATTCGTCCAACCTCGTTTTTTGGGAATCAACGCCATTAAAGAGTTATTTTCACGATAATCTTTAAGCCATTTCCACAATGTTGAACGATTCACATCATATTCACTCGCCCTATTTTCGACCAGTTCAGTCGTGGAATACTCAATCAGTGGTTTAATAATTTCATAACGCTGTAAAGCAATCTGCCACGCTTCATTACTGATATCCTGATCACCCTTATTCAGATTTTCAGTGAGCGTATTTTCTCCATCAAAAACCGTCAAACTTTTAGCATTAACCTGTAAGCTACGCACAGAATCCAGACTAGAAATGACAATATCATTTGCGTTCAAAACATTCACAATTTTATAGGGTTGTCCCTCATAACCGACCACCACATTGGGTTTAAGTGTGATACGACTACGATCAATACTGATAGCATTAGATTCAATCATTTAGATATTCCTCGCAATTGCATCATTTTGGTTCACCCATATCACTGTTTCAGCCGTCAGGGGGCAATATAAGTCACAAGCAATCATTCGCTTTGCCACTAACGCCCAAACTTGGTGAATCCCTTTTAAAATATTGGTTTTATCTTTAAAAATATGAGCAGGTAATTGATTAATTGTTGATTGACCTAACTTTTGTAGGGTATCGAGTAATAGTTGTTGATCAACAGCATCTACATGAGAGCGTCTAAACTTTCGTAAAAAGTTAATATTCTCCCAATATTGATCATATAGTCTTGTTTCACTGATAATTTTAAACTTCCATCCTTTATCGGCAGCAAAACGGTGCGCTGCTCTAAATTTTGGTTTTAACTTATCCCAGTCCTCAACAAGCTTTTTCTTAGGCTTAATTTCGATGAGCATTGGTACTGGAAAATCCTCAAAATCATCGCAATTCAAACTTGAAAACTGCACCAAAAAGTCAGGTGTATAGGTAGATTCATTGCCTAATTCGGTAATGTAAGGAATAACTACAGGTTGACCTACAACATCAATCACATTGTTATTAAATTCTTGCTTGAGTATGAAATCTCGCTCAAGGGTAGATTCAAACCAAATGGTTTTTTCACCTCTAAATGCATAATTGCCTGAAATACTCCCATAAACAGTTTGTGCTTTTCTAACAGGAGAGTACTCATCACTCAATTTTTTCATAAAAAATCGCCTTACAGCCACTCGTGCTTATTAATGTAATTATGCAAGCCACTCGCCTCTATTAATGTAAATAATCTAATTTAATTGTGTAAAAATAGAGTAGCAACCTATTGATTATCTATAATGCCACTCTATTCTATTGCTGTAAATGACAGCGGCTCACACCCTAAACCGGGTGAAATTACATTATCCCATTTAGGTGTTCTATTCTTAGATGAATTGCCCGAGTTTGATCGCAAAGTATTAGAAGTCTTACGCCAGCCGCTCGAGTCAAAAGAAATTATTATTTCTCGTGCAGCCCGGCAAATTACTTATCCTGCAAACTTTCAGCTCATTGCAGCCATGAACCCCTGCCCATGTGGTTATGCATTTAATCAAGACAGTCGTTGTCAGTGTTCACCAGAGAGTATTAAACGTTATCAAAATCGTATATCAGGACCTTTACTTGACCGTATCGATTTACATATTGATGTACCACCTTTAAAAGCTCAGGAACTACAAGATCCAACGCCTGTTGAAGGTTCTACGGCTGTAAGACAGCGTGTAATTTCAGCTTATGAACAACAAATGCAAAGACAAAATTGTTTAAATCAAGCGCTTTCGCCTAAACAATTAGAGCAGTTCGCTATTCTGGATGACACGTCACAGCGAATGATTGAAATGGCTCAACAGCGTTTAAATCTATCAGCTCGTGCTTATCATCGTGTTTTACGGGTTGCTCGTACCATTGCCGATTTGTCTCAAAGTGAGATGATTCAAAGTCCTCACCTTACAGAAGCTCTCTCCTATCGAGGCAATCATTCTTAAAATAAAACAGCGGATTATGTGTCCGCTGTTCATTTATTTCTATTAAGAATATTGTTTAAGTTTTCAATTAAAGCCGTAATTTCTTTCTCTGATAAAGCTGCAAAACCGAAGCGGATACTATGATTAGGGTGTTCTCCCTGTTTAAACTTATGCTCTGTATCAATATTGAGTTCTTTTAACTTTATAAGCTGATCTTGAGTAAATGGTTTCTGGAACTTCACCCATAAAGCCATTCCGCCCGCAGGTGGTTGTATCTGAACAGACTCAGCAAAAACTCGCTGAAACTCAGCTAAGGCATGGTCACGGCGTAGTTGATATATTTTTTTCATTTTACGGATGTGTCGTTTGATCTCCCCTCGCTGCATTAAATCTGCTAACGCAAGTTCCGTAATGTTATTACCTTGCCGATCAATCAATAAAATATCTTCAGTAATGGATTGAATGATTGGTGAAGATGCCACGATGTAACCCAAGCGAATACCGGGTGCAAAAACTTTAGACAATGAACCCACATGAATGACTAATTCAGAATGAGGCAAACTTGCTAAGGGTGGCATAGGCCGACTGTCATAGTGAAATTCATGGTCATAGTCATCTTCAATAATATAAAAACCCCATTTTTTTGAAAGCTCTAAGAGTTGGAGACGACGGCTCATTGGCATAGTAACGGTTGTAGGGTACTGATGATGTGGCGTTGTATAAATTGCTGCAACCGAGTGTTCGTTTAAAATCCGTTCTAAATCTTCAAGGACAATACCTTGTTCATCTAATTTGACAGAAACGACCTGAAAACCATTTGATTGGAACGCTTTAAAAGCAGATGGGTAGTAAAGCTCTTCAACAACAATAACCCCCTGCCGATTAGGTAATGCACGAGATGCAAGAAAAATTCCCATCTGACTACCACGTACAATACAAATTTCATCTTCAGCAACATTCATAAAGCGTTCCATCGATAACATTTGTTGTAAGGCTTGTCTTAGCTCAATCATTCCCCGCGGGTCGCCATAGCCCATGTACTGGTTTTGCGTAATTTTAATCAGTGCATGCCGATAGGCCCTCGAAAATAATTCGTATGGAATAAGACGTGGATCTGGTACACCATCGTTATGTGGACGTTGAATCACTTCTTGAATAATTGGCTTCTCATTAACTTTTCGCTCAGCTACTGACTCTATTTGAAGCTGTTTTTCAGGCAAAACATCTGCCACAAATGTGCCTTTTCGGGGCCGAGTCACCAACCATCCTTGTGCCTCTAGTTCCTCATAGACTGCTTGTACGGTTTTCCGATTAATTCCTAGTTCTTTTGACAAGCTACGAGACCCCGGCAACATAGTCCCCTGCCCTAAACGGCCACTTAAAATTTCCTGACTAATCAAGTTAGTTAGCTTTAAAAAAACTGTTTTTTCTTCTCTCTCATCGATACGAAAATGTACTTGCCAAGGTCTTAACATATTCGCCCCATCTGGACCATATAACTTATTAAAACTGGATGTATTGATTCATCCAGTTGTTTTCTATTCTGCCTCCACCTACTTAATTTGGTCAACTGGACTGGAGAAAAGATGAAGACTGTTTCTGTAAATAAACAAGAGCTGATGCAACACGCACAGCAAAACATGCAAAAGTGGATAAGCGACTCAGATTTAACTGATCGTCAAAAGCTTGCACTCACTTGTCGTATTTTATTTGATCATGGTCATGATGCTGGTTTAGCGGGACAAATTACTTGCCGTAGTGAAAATAAAGAAACTTTTATTACTCAGCGTTTCGAATTAGGTTTTGATGAAATTACTGCTTCAAACTTACTTGAAGTAAATCAAGATCTAGAACCCATCAATCAAGAAGGAATGGCAAACCCAGCCAACCGTTTTCACACTTGGATTTATAAAGAACATCCAGAGGTGAATTGCATTATTCACACACATCCCACCCATGTAGCTGCTTTATCTATGCTACAGATTCCACTCATGATTTCTCAAATGGACGTCTGTGCACTTTACGAGGACTGCTCATTTGTAGGTCATTGGCCAGGTGTTCCTGTAGGTAATGAAGAAGGCATTTTGATTTCCTCTGCTCTGGGTAAAAACCGCGCTGTTTTGTTGTCTCACCACGGCCAACTGGTCACAGGAAAAACCATTGAAGAAGCATGTAACTTGGCTCTTTTAATTGAACGCGCAGCCCAACTGCAACTACTGGCAATGTCTGCCGGGCAAATTCAGCCTATCCCCCACAGTCTAGCAACAGAAGCACATGACTGGGTATCTAACGATAAACGCAACAAAGTGAACTTTGCTTACTACGCACGTAAAGCTTTGAAAAACCATTCTGACTGTATTTAAAAAGAGACTTCGACCATGAAACTAAAAGGCATTATTGGCTACCCTGTTACTTCATTTTCTGATGACAACACCATTAATCTTCCTGTTCTAAAACAAATGCTGAATTTGCTTATTGAAAATGGTTGCGATGCAATTGCACCTTTAGGCAGTACAGGCGAAAGCGCTTATCTTGAATGGGATGAATGGTGCTTAGTCGCAAAAACCTCAATTGAAAGCATTAATAAGCGCGTGCCTGTCATTATTGGAATTTCAGAACTCACCACTGATCAAGCCATCAAAAAAGCCCAGATCGCGCAAAGCTATGGTGCAGATGCACTTATGGTGATTCCTGTATCTTATTGGAAACTAACTGATCAAGAGATTTTTGAATATTATCAAGCGATTGCTCAGGCCACGAGTTTACCGATTATGGTGTATAACAACCCTGCAACCAGTGGCGTTGATATGTCTCCAGAGTTAATTGTGCGTATGTTTAACAACATCGCAAATATCACGATGGTAAAAGAAAGCAGCGGCGATATTCAGCGCATGCATAAAATTTATGAACTATCAAAAGGTGAACTTCCATTTTATAACGGTTGTAATCCTCTAGCTTTAGAGGCCTTATGTGCGGGAGCAAGCGGTTGGTGTACAGCAGCACCAAACTTGCTAGGTCAACAACCTCAACAGCTTATTCAACACGTCAAAAATGGTGAATTAGAGCAAGCTCAGAAGTCATTTTACCAACAACTTCCTGTCCTACGTTTTATTGTAACTGGTGGTTTGCCTAAAACGATTAAAGCAGGTTTACAGTTAAAAGGTATTTCTGCGGGGTCACCACGTAAGCCTTTGTCTAAAGCCACAAATATTGAGCTTAATCAGTTAAAACAACTACTTTCTGAAATAGAAAACTAATAAAAAAGCGGGTTTATTTACCCGCTTTTTTACAGCATAAACTTAGAAAGTTTTAGTTAAACTAAATACTAGACCGGCGTCATAAGGCTTTTTCTGAGCATCAGTCATACCAGAAGTGCTCACATCGGTACCCACTACGTCTAATTCAGCCAAAATACCTAAAATGTTACGGTTTACACCAACTTTATAATCGATATAGCTGTCGTCTGTACCAGGGCCGCCCGCAACTACGGCTAAAGCCTCTTTGTTTTTGAATTTGTTATAACCAACTGATGCAAGTCCAGTAAATCCAGTGTTTGCAATTGGTGCCGAATAACCTACGTTAAAATACCAGAACTGTTTAGAGTTCGCCCAGTAGTCATTTGAATAGTTAACGCCCACACTGAGTGCATCACCTTTAAATAAAGAGTCGGCAAACGTTAACTTACCGTAAACTTCATTAAAATCTAATCCATTTTTGCCATCGTAACCAATACCGTTACGGTCAAAACTATGGCCCGAACCAATGTAACCATAATGGATCACACCTACATCATAAGTTGGCGCAAGCTTATCGGATAACTTTAACGTATTGGTATAACCCAAAGCGACATCTGTTTCAGTTGAGTTACCTGTTACACCAAAATCAACACTTGAACCCCAAAGTGATAAATAAGCACCTGATTTATGAGAAAAAGTAAAACCACCTTGAATGGCAGGGTTATTTGAAGATTGTGTAACACCACGGAAACGATAATCTGTGGTTGCTGCTACGCTACCTGTTGTCGTGATTCCATAGAAAGATGGAGCACTTTCAGCCATAACCATGGTTGAACCTGCTGTGAGTACGCCGACTGCTACTGCTTTAAGTGCAAATTTCATCATTTTGATCTCCCCCACAATGAACGCACGATTTAATTGAATTAAACAAATTTTGTTACTTAAGCTTTAGCAATTGCTGTGCCAAGTCCATATTTCGTATCGCTGGGCTGCATAAGTTTTGAAATCAAATTCTTTTTAAAATGAAAATATCGCCTAACGCTCATAGAAATATATTTATAAAAAACAAATATATAAAATAGATTTATTACAAATCTAAAAATACTCAACATAGAAAAAACCCCTTATCGGAAATTAGTAACCGAGGTAAGAAGTATTCCTTTGATACGCGTAAATTTTCTATTTAGATCTAAAGTTGAGATATAAAAAGTATGTAAATTATTGAAGGCGGTAGATGAAATGATCTGTGATTGAGCATTTTTGCTTACTTCATTTCTGTATTTATTTCTGAGTTAAAGTCGATGAACTATTTTGGGTCTTTTTTAGGCACCAATATAAATAAAAAAAGTACTGCACAGAATTTATGCAAAATATCGCACTAGATTTGATCAGTTCAATTAAATTCTATTGGCTTATTATAACAATCGGTTCATATATACAGTACTTCTAAAAATAATGTTATACAGTAACAATTTATAAGTAGGCTTAAAATAAATCGTTGAAAAAATCAACTCAAAGCAAGGTTAAAAAGTAAACATATCCAGCAAAAAAGGATAAAAAATGAACACAAGAATCACGTATTTTTTGAAGTTTGACTATAAAATAAATGGTAAAAATCAACTAAAAAATAAATTACTTTTTTTATTTTAAACAATACATTAAGTACAAAAGGCTATGAGTAAATTTACTAAATAACCGGTAGCACATTAATCAATTTCTGCATAGCATATATAAAATAAAATCAACAAAAATATATCTTTTTTATAGATTACTTATACAATTGATGGAAATCCTAGGCCCTGAACTATAACAAGGCACAGGATTTATCGTTTTTATGAGGTTCTTTAAATATGCTAAATGCACAAAAACTTACATTAGCAGTTCTCATTTCTGCGGCAATAATTTCCTCAGCTCAGGCAAGCGAGCAAAGTGAGGCAAAAGGATTTGTTGAAGATGCGAACGGTTCTATTCTCTTCCGTACAGGTTATCTAACTCGCGACAAAAAACAAGGCGCGAAAGATACTAGTTCATTTGCTCAATCGGCAATTGTAAATCTTGAATCTGGCTTTACCCCTGGTATTGTTGGTTTCGGTGTAGGCGTTGTTGGTGACGGTTCATTTAAAATCGGTGAAAATAATA
Organism: Acinetobacter sp. 1130196; assembly: GCF_000588095.1. Taxonomy (NCBI): domain Bacteria; kingdom Pseudomonadati; phylum Pseudomonadota; class Gammaproteobacteria; order Moraxellales; family Moraxellaceae; genus Acinetobacter; species Acinetobacter sp. 1130196. The sequence goes on from NZ_JFWX01000008.1 coordinate 75,547, forward strand.
ATGCCGGTAACCAAATGATTCCTAAGCACAACGATGGTTCAGCTTACGATCATTGGGGCCGTGGTGGCGGTAGCGTTAAAGCTCGTTTCTCAAATACGACTGTACGTTATGGTACTCAAGTACTCGATTTACCAGTTTTAGCAAGTAACACTGGCCGTATGGTTCCTGAATATTTTACAGGTACTTTATTAAAAAGCCATGAAATCAAGAATCTTGAATTAGTAGCTGGTAAATTCACTAAAGACCAAATGTCTGATCAAATTAATACCGATGCCGATGCGTCTGGCAGAGGTCTTGATCGTGCAATCGTTTGGGGCGGTAAATATAAGTTTAATGACAACTTAAATGCATCTTACTATGGCTTAGACAGCAAAAATGCACTTGAACGTCATTACGCTAATGTGAACTTTAAACAGCCTTTAACAAATGACAGCTCATTAACTTATGACTTTAGTGGCTACCATACTAAGTTTGATGCAAATGCACATACTTATTCAGCGACTGGAGCTGTAGCACCAAATTATGGTAACACTGGTGTAGCTGGTGAAGAAAAGACCAACAACATTTGGGCAGTTTCAGGAACTTATGCTACTGGTCCACATAGTGTGATGCTTGCTTACCAACAAAACACTGGTAATGTTGGTTATGACTATGGTCAAAATGCTGATGGTTTCCAAAGTATTTATTTACCAAACTCTTATATGTCTGATTTCATCGGTAACCACGAGAAATCTGCACAAATCCAATACAACGTTGATTTCGGTAAATTAGGTGTATTACCTGGTTTGAACTGGACAACTGCATTTGTATACGGCTGGGACATCAAAGTTCGTAATGTAACTGACGATGCTCAAGAACGTGAATTCTTTAACCAAGTAAAATACACAGTTCAAAGTGGTTTTGCTAAAGATGCAAGTCTTCGTATTCGTAACTCTTACTACCGTGCGAGCGATGCTTACCAATCTAATGCGTACATCGGTGATACAAACGAATGGCGTATCTTCCTTGATATCCCTGTGAAATTATTCTAATTCATAGATCTATCAAGCATAAAAAAACCTACCTCTGGTAACACAGGTAGGTTTTTTATTGAGTCTAGAATATCAATTGAGACACACTAGACTCATAAAATCAGAACTTATTTTTTAGCAGCTTCGATTGCTTTCAATACTTCAGCTTTAGCAACGTCCGCACCTTCCCAACCGCTGATTTTTACCCATTTGCCTGGTTCTAAATCTTTATAGTGGCTGAAGAAATGCTCAACTTGGCTAATCAACAATGGAGGAAGATCTGTATATTCCTTCACGTCTTTGTAAAGTGGAGATAATTTCTCATGTGGAACAGCGATTAATTTCGCGTCGATACCACCGTCATCTTCCATGTTTAATTTACCCACTGGACGGCAACGAATTACAGAGCCAGCAGCAACAGGATGCGGAGTTACAACAAGTACGTCTAATGGGTCGCCATCTTCAGACAAAGTATTTGGTACATAACCATAGTTTGCTGGATAGAACATTGCTGTGCCCATGAAACGGTCTACAAACAATGCATCAGAATCTTTGTCAATTTCATATTTAATTGGCGCTGCATTTGCAGGAATTTCAATGATGACATAGATGTCATTTGGTGCATCTTTACCTGCTGGGATATTGCTGTAACTCATATCAATACTCTTTCGTTATGAAGTCAGATGTAAAATCCACTCGATTATAACGTGGATATCATCAAAATGATGCCGATTATACAATGCGCACACGCGAAAGTTGATATGAATGGTGACAGAATGACACTCAAGTCAACTTAATTGTCACGATCAACAAGAATATTGGGCATAACAATGATAAAAACCAGACAATCGAGCGTAAAGTTGCCCAATTACTCAAGTAACAAATGCCATAAATCACGCGCAAAATAATATATGCCCAGCCCAGTCTCAAAATAAAGTACTCAGGCACCACCATATATTCAGCCATCAGAATAGCTGTTAAAAATAAAGGTAAACTTTCAAAACTGTTTTGTTGTACTGCATTTGCCCGAGCAGCGATCCCCTTTGTATTAGCAAGAAAATCTCTTGGGTTCTGATTATCAGAGGGCTGAAAACCACCCTTAAATTTTGCAATTACGGTAAATGCGTATGGCAGCAAACATGCCACTAAAATAATATAGATAATGCTGCTGATGCCGTGCATAGTGCCATCCATCACTGAAAATACTGTTGATCATGCTATCATAACTCATCGTTTTTACCTGAAATTTTATGCAATCGCATGTCATCACTGATTTATAGGGCTATGTATGCAACAACCTGATCAAAAAGAATTGCTCGAGGTCTTAGAAAAGCAAAAGAAGAACCAGCTTCAGGTAGATCTTATCTTCAAAATTGTATTACCCATTGTCGCTTTTTTACTGAGTGTGATTTGCGCGAATTTCAATTGGCAATCGACACTGGGTACCTTTGTCATTTTGACAATCACTTTTATTGCAGTGGGTGTCAAAAGACTTCCTTTATGGCATTGGCTCATTGTAATTACCGTGTATTGTCTGATAGATAATTACCTTAGTTATGGCCAACTTGACTTGTCTCACTTACGCCTACAACTCGGCACAATGATTGTTTTTGTGGGTATGGTTGGAATCGGCCGTCCTTATGTAGATCGCTGGTTTATGAAAAGCCACTAAATAAAAAAGCGCCCTACGGCGCTTTTTTTAATCACTAACGATTAAGCAGGTTTACGTAGATCTTTACGTAAAATTTTACCTACATTTGATTTTGGTAATTCATCCATAAACTCAACATAACGAGGGCGTTTGTAGCCTGTTAAGTTTTCTTTAGCAAAGTTCAAAATTTCTTCTGTGGTCAAGCTTGGATCTTTTTTCACAATAAAGAGTTTTGGTACTTCACCTGATTTTTCATCTGGAACACCAATTGCAGCAACTTCCAACACTTTTGGATGTTTAGCAATAACTTCTTCAATTTCACTTGGATAAACGTTAAAGCCTGAAACCAAAATCATATCTTTTTTACGGTCTACAATTTTTGTATATCCACGGCTGTCCATTACACCAATGTCACCTGTACGGAAGAAGCCGTCAGCTGTCATCACTTTAGCAGTCTCATCTGGACGGTTCCAATAACCTTTCATCACTTGAGGACCACGGATGGAGATTTCACCTTGTTCACCTAAAGGTAATTCTTTACCGTCATCATCTAAAATAGCAACTTCTGTTAAAGGTAATGGAATACCAATGGTGCCGCTAAATTCAGTAGAAGCTGGAGGGTTTGCAGTCGCTACCGGAGAAGTTTCTGATAAACCGTAACCTTCAATAATGGTAGTGCCAGTAATTTTCTTCCAAGCTTCTGCTGTAGAAGGTAAAACTGCCATACCACCGCCCATTGCCATTTTTAAATTGCTATGGTCAAGTTGTTTGAACTCTTCATTATTTACCAAGGCATTAAACAATGTATTTACTGCTGGGAAGAAAGAAGGTTGGTATTTACGTAATTCCTTAATCACGGCTGGTAAATCACGCGGGTTCGGAATCAGGATATTTGCCTGTCCTTTGTACATGCCGTACATCGCACAAACCATGAATGCAAAAATATGATAAAGAGGTAATGCACAAACGATACGATCACCTTTAGCACCATCATTTGCACCAAATTTACTTTGGAAAATACCGTCACACTGTAAAAGGTTAGCAACCAAATTACGATGCGTCAGCTCAGCACCTTTTGAAACGCCTGTTGTACCACCCGTATATTGAAGCACAGCAGTATCACTTAAAGTTAAAGTCGGGCGTTTATAATTGCTTGGGTTTTCTTTATTTAATGCGCTATTAAATTTAACATGGCCAGGAATATTCCAAGCTGGAATTTGTTTACGCACTTTACGTAAAACAAAGTTCACTAAAGTACCTTTTAGTGTACCCAACATGTCTCCAACAGAAGCAACTACAACATGCTTGACTGGAGTTTTACCTAAAATACTTTGATAAACACTCGCAAAGTTTTCAATAATGACGAGAACTTCAGCACCTGAGTCATTTAACTGATGTTCAAGCTCACGTGCTGTGTATAGCGGGTTAACATTCACTAAAATCAAGCCAGCACGGAAGACTGCCAATGCCACTACAGGGTACTGCAATACGTTTGGCATCATTACTGCAACACGCGTACCTTTTGCTAACCCCAAATTTTGCAAATAGGTCGCGAACTTACGGCTTGCAAGTTCCAACTCGTTAAATGACATGGCTTTATCCATAAAGATAAAGGCATCACGAGAACCAAATTTTTGGAAATTACGCTCAAAAATATCAACAAGTGAGGTATTTTCTGCAGGCAATGCTACTGTTTCTGGAATCCCTGTCTTTTGGTATTCTGCAAACCAAATCTTTTCCATAATGCCATTATCTCCGATTCGTAATCCTTAGTAATAACTGTTATTCAATGCCCCAGCTATTCTTTAGCTTCTTGGTGCCAGAACATATTTAAAACTTATTGGCACATTCATGACACTTTCGAACAAGATTATGAGACAGAAGTTTTGACAATTTGACCCTGCCAAATTTTTTGCATGGAGTACAAATTATGTACTCCAAATTGCTGCCCTTTTAATCATTATTCCATACCAACAAGTTCAGTTCACTGCTTGAACTTGTTGCCATATATAGCGTATTTATGTTGCCAGACGCTAGCTTTATCTCTGAATCAACAGTTTATTTGCTTTTTGATATCCACGTGGTAAGAGCTGACCTTTCGAAGCACGTTTACCCATGTATTTTTGTAGATCATCACCTTTTAATTTGAGATGTTGTTGACCTGCAACCACCTGAATTATTTCATCTAAGTTCAGGGTTGTCATGGATAAAATTTGCTCTTTGGCTTCAAGTTGTATCAACTTATTACCTTTACCTTTATTTAAATTTGGCAGCTCGGCCAAATCTAAAATTAACAAACGCCCTGCTGAGCTCAGTACAGCCAAATGCGTCATATTTTGGGCAGAAATGAGTGGTAGAGCTTTTGACTTCTCTGGTACCGTTAAAAATGTCTTACCGGCTTTCGCAGTGGTATCTAATTGCTTAGTTTGAGTTTTAAAACCGTAACCTGCGGAACTTGCAGCAATCAATTCAGACTCATCATCATCTAAATAAACCTGAATAAACGATACACCACTTGCTGGAGAAAGCTTAGAACTTAATGGACCCCCCAAGCCTCTGGCTGAAGGTAAATTACTAATCGGTAAGGCATAACTACGCCCTGTTTCATCAAGGAAATAAACTCGCTGATTGGTTTTACCGACAGCATGACTTAAATATTGGTCCCCTGCGCGGTAGTTCAGATTTTCAGCATCAACATCTGCACCTTTTGCCGCACGGACCCAGCCAGCTTCAGACAACACAACTGTTACCGTTTCGGCTGGCATTAAATCCTGTTCTTTAATTTGAACCGCTTCAGCACGTGCGACAATTGGAGAACGGCGCTCATCACCGAACTTTTTCGCATCTTCTTTTAGTTCACCAATAATCAGATTTTTTAGAGATTCAGGATTTTCGAGTTGTTCACGAATAATGGCAGCTTTCGCCGAAAGCTCATCTTGTTCATGACGGATTTCCATCTCTTCAAGTTTTGCCAAATGACGTAATTTAAGCTCTAAAATTGCTTCGGCCTGTATCTCATCAATATTGAAGTGTTCCATCAACACTGGTTTAGGCTGATCTTCTTCACGAATAATACGAATGACTGTATCAATATCGAGATAAGCAATTAAAAGACCTGCCAAAATATGCAGACGCTTTTCAATACGGTTTAAATGATACTGCAAACGACGAGTGACCGTTTTTTTACGGATCTCAATCCATTCCAGTAAAATACGGCGAATCGATTTAACTTGAGGGCGGCCATCTTCGCCAATCATATTTAAATTGACACGATAGCTTGATTCTAAATCGGTGGTCGCAAATAAGTGACTCATCACTGCTTCCGCATCAATACGGTTAGAACGCAGCACAATCACGAGTCGTGTCGGGTTTTCATGATCCGACTCATCACGCACATCAACGACCAATGGCAGCTTTTTAGCCTGCATCTGGTCAGCAATTTGAGTAATCACCTTAGAACCAGATACTTGATATGGCAGCTCAGTAATCACAATTTCATGCTTTTCAACAGAATAAACCGCTCTCATGCGGTAGCTACCACGACCAGTCGTCTGGATTTTAAGTAACTCTTCTGGCGGAGTAATAATTTCAGCTTTGGTTGGTAAGTCTGGAGCCGGAATATATTCAGCTAATTTTTCATCTGAGGTTTGTGGATTACGGATTAAGGCAATCGTTCCTTTTACCACTTCACGCAAATTATGCGGTGGAATATCGGTGGCCATACCCACAGCAATACCAGTTGTACCATTGAGAAGAATATTAGGTACACGTGCAGGTAAAGTGATCGGTTCTTTTAACGAACCATCAAAGTTATCTTGCCATTCGCTAGTGCCCTGACCTAATTCGCTCAGCAACAATTCACTATAAGCCGAGAGTTTGGCTTCGGTATAACGCATCGCAGCAAAAGACTTAGGATCATCTGGTGAACCCCAGTTCCCCTGACCTTCAATTAAAGGATAGCGGTAACTAAATGGCTGGGCCATTAAGACCATGGCTTCATAACAAGCCGAGTCACCATGTGGATGGTATTTACCCAGTACATCACCCACTGTACGCGCTGATTTTTTAGGCTTACCACTATTTTTTAAGCCTAGTTCGCTCATAGCATAGACAATACGGCGCTGTACAGGCTTTAAGCCATCACTGATATGCGGCAATGCACGGTCCATAATGACGTACATGGCATAATTCAAGTAAGCCTGCTCAGTAAATTCGGCTACAGAGCGGTTTTCTGTTGCATGATGCGCAAGGCTGGTCATAGTCAGCTTATCTTCCAAATCAGTCGTTATTTTAAGTGTGTATTATGCTAAGTGGGCTATGTTACAGACACAAGAGGGACTCTGTCACCTGAGCGTCAAATTGTGTCTTATCTCTCTATATTTTTAGTTACTTGCTATAAAGTTAGGCAAAAACTATAGCCCGATCGACTCTAACCTTTTACCTTGAGTCTCTTCACCTAATACCAAAATAACTAAGGCCACAGCAAGTAAAACAATAGTGAACATCATAAAAACATGATTAAACCCGTTTTTAGCAACCATCATATGTGTCACGACCATTGGCGCAACAATTCCACCGATACGCCCCATTGCCGATGCCCAACCCGAACCAAAGGCCCGAATGTTGGCTGGATATTGTTCTGGTGTGTAGGTATATAACACTCCCCATGCCCCCAAATTAAAGAATGACATGAGACAGCCCCAAAACATAATGCTATTTACACTATCAGCTTGTCCAAAGAAATATGCTGACAAGGCACAAAAACCGATAAATGCCGCGAGTGTAATTTTTCGGCCTAATCGTTCAACAAACCACGCGGCCGCCAAGTAACCCGGTAACTGCGCCAAAATCATAAGCAATACATATTCAAATGATTTGACAATGTCGTAACCTTGTTTCACCAATAAACTCGGTAACCACGTGAAGATACCGTAATATGAATACACAATTCCAAACCAGATCAGCCAGAGCATTAGACTTCTGCGAGCAAATTGGCCACTCCAGAGCTGTTTAAATGAAACTTTTTGTCGCATCGCCACAGGCACGACTTCAATATGATGAACAATTTGCACGCCTGCTTTAGCTTCTAGTTTTTGTACAAGTGCATGCGCTTCTTCAATACGACCACGGTTAATTAGATACGGTATCGACTCAGGGACTTTTTTCCAAATCACTAAAATATAAATAAGTGGAAGACCTCCCACAAGAAAGGCAATATGCCAGCCAAATTTAGGAATAATAAAATAAGAAATAAGTGCTGCGACTAGCCAGCCTAATCCCCAAAAGCTTTCAAGCAGAACAATAAACCGTCCACGAACATGAGCAGGAACATATTCACTGACCAATGTAACTGCTACAGGTAACTGTCCACCTAGCCCTAGTCCCACAATAAAACGAAAAATTAATAGCCACTTCAGATCTGGAGCAAAAGCACATAACGCAGTCGCAATACTATAGATGGCCATAGTCATCGCAAATACAGTTTTTCGGCCAAAACGATCTGCCAAGGCACCAGAACAAACTGCTCCTATGGCCATTCCCACAAAGCCAATACTGACAACCCAGCCACTTTCAACTGGTGTTAATGACCAGTCGTTAACAAGGGTCGTCATAATAAAAGCGATAATACCGGTATCCATCGCATCAAACATCCAACCTAAACCCACTACCCATAAAAGTGTGTAGTGAAATTTGCCAATTGGAAGATTTTGTATACGTGAAACCAGATCCATAGGAACAACTCTACTGGAAAGAATAAGTGGACAAGACCATATATAGAATTGTTATATCATGCCCACATGAAGTTCTGCATGATTAATGTTCGTCGGTTGAAGAAGCCGACTCTGCATCATCATCTTTATAAATAAATTTAGGCATTTCCAAACCAAAATAAATGGCAATTAAACGAAGCGTAAAACCAAATACCAAGGTTGAAATAACAGTAAGTTCTAGACTTAAACCTAAATCTAGACAGACCCAATAGCAAATAACAGCAACAAAAGAAATACTTGCATACAGCTCACGGCGGAAAACAAACGGGACATCGTTACATAAGATGTCACGTAAAATACCACCTGAAACTCCCGTTAAAACGCCTGCTACAGCCGACACGACAAAGCCATGTCCCATTTGTAAGGCAATCTGGCAACCAATAATGGTAAATCCAATCAAACCTAAAGCATCAAGTACCAAGAAAATGTTATGTAAATGGCGCATCCACTTGGCAATAATGATGGTAACAAAAGCAGCACAACACGTTAAAACTAAATATTCAGGATGCTTTACCCACGTTAAAGGATAGTGCCCAAGTAGTACATCACGTACAGAACCACCACCCAAGGCCGTCACACAGGCAATCAGTACAACACCGAACCAGTCCATACTCCGTCGCCCAGCAGACAATGCACCAGTCATGGCTTCGGCAGTAATCGCAATAATATAAATAACGGTGAGTAACATTGCCCTTTCCTTCAGGCCAAACGGTGGGCGTATTTTAAGATAAAGTTATAGGAATTGTGCACAGCATTGCTTAAATTTTTTTCCTGAACCACAGATACACGGTTGTTTCATGGTGACCTGCATATCGACCGTTGGATCAAGGAAAAACCATTGCTGCTGGTGATATACAAAATGTGAAACTTCATGATGGATTTGAGCACTTTTTCCATCGTGATAATGAGCCTTAAACTCGACCTGTGCATGAGTCTTGTCTAATTTTTCTTTGGCCTGTATGACTTCTAAACCGAGCCATTGATTCTGTTTGCTCCATTCGGCAATCGCCTCTTTATCAAGAACAGCTTGCTGACCTAAAGCCGTCGTTTGAACAATATAATCGATTTGCTGCAATGCAAATGCGCTATAGCGTGAACGCATAAGCTGCTCTGCGGTGAGTGCTTTTGCTGTGCCTAAATGTAAAGGCTCACAACATTCTGAATAGCTACCTTTTCCACATGGACAAGATTGTTGGGTCATTCGATACTTCTCAAATAAAAAATAGCTCAAAGTTGAGCTATTTTATGATGTTTCTAAATTTGGAACGCAATTTAATCTTTCGTTTCATCTTGTTCGATAGAAACAATATGAACTTTCTCGATCTTGTGGCCTTCCATGGTTACAACTTCAAAGCGATAACCATCCGCTTCAACAGTTTCACCATTTTCAGGTAAGCGACCTAAATGGAATAACAAATAACCCGATAAAGTAGAGTACTGTTCACTTTCATCTACCAAATCACGACCGAGTAAAAGCGATACATGGCGAATATCGGTTGAACCTTCAAGTATTAACGAACCATCTTCTAAGCTTTCAGCTGCTGCATCTAGTTCATCTTCATCAGGGAACTCACCCGCAATTGCTTCTAAAATATCAATTGGTGTCGCAATACCTTCAATTGAACCATATTCATTTAGAACAATCGCCATTTGCAAAGGAGCCTGACGTAATTGTTCCATCACCATAAGCACTTGAGCATTTTCATGCACAATGACTGGCTCACGTAAGTACTTTTGAAAATCAACAATGCCTGTTTCAATGAAGCCATTTAGAACTTTATGCGTAAGCGCGATACCTTCAATATTATCAAGTTCACCACGAGCAACAATTAAACGTGAATGTGTCATCGACATTAAGCGTTCTTTCAAAACTTCTGGTTCATCATCTAAGTCAATCCATTCAAGCTCAGGTCGTGGAGTCATCACCGACTTTACTGGGCGTTCAGATAACCCAAGTACGCCTTGTACAAGCACACTATGGTAAGCACCATTTTCTTCATCAAAGACTTCATCGGCAAAAGCTTGAGTAGCCAATACATCTTCTTTATCAGCCGTTTGGGCATCTGAAGTAGAACCGCTATTTTTACTGCCTAACATACGTAAAACCGCAGAAGCTGTGCGATAACGTAAATCTGTAGTCGTCACTAGCTTTTCTTGATTGCGGCGCATGGTTTGGTTGATCATTTCAACTAAAATCGAGAAACCAATCGCAGCATATAAGTAACCCTTCGGAATATGGAAACCAAAACCTTCCACCACCAACGAGAAACCAATCATCATTAAAAAGCCAAGACACAGAATAACGACTGTTGGGTGCTTATTTACGAAGTCCATGAGTGGTCTTGAAGCCCACAGCATAATACCCACAGCAATCACAACAGCAACCATCATGATTGAAAGCTCTTTGACCATACCTACAGCAGTAATTACGCTGTCTAGTGAGAATACGGCATCAAGCACTACAATCTGGACAATCACCATCCAGAACGCAGCATGAACTGGATTATCTTCTTTATGAAGCTGTTTACCTTCCATGCGCTCATGCAATTCCATGGTGCCTTTAAATAACAAGAACACACCACCGAATAACAAGATCAAATCACGGCCAGAGAATGGATGGTCAAAAATATGGAAAAGTGGTTGGGTGAGTGTCACAACCCAAGCAATTGAAGCTAACAGAATAAGACGCATTCCCAAAGCGAGTATTAAACCCACTATACGTGCCTTAGTACGTTGTTCTGGCGGTAACTTTTCAGCCAAAATAGCAATAAAGACGAGGTTATCGATCCCTAGTACGATTTCAAGAACAATTAATGTAGCTAAGCCTACCCAAGCAGACGGATCAGACATCCATTCAAAGATCATTGATCCTGCTCCTGTGCTGGGTGGATTTTATCTTTATTGGACAACGCAACAGGCGTGCCTAGACAAAGGGGGAATAATGTTTTTTTAGGACAAGAAATTAAAACGGAGCGACTACAACCACTACCCATATTTGTTCATATGTTGTTAAACGAATTTTCAGTATAGGCAAGATTTAACATAAATTCATCATTTTTATTTGATCATTATATGTATTCACCAAACCCATACAAAACATGAATCTTTCCTATAAAACTGCTTATAAAGTTGTCATATTTTTTGCTTAGTGTAGACAAGAAATATGAACGTGATAAGGTGAAAATAAAGCAATGAATAGCGTATTAACAATGGCAGTAAATGATTCACCAATAACATCTGTAAAAACAACACAACCTCTTATTGCATTATATTGTGGCTCACGAGCAGGAAATAACCCGATTTATCGCGAAAAGGCAATTGAGTTAGCCAGCGGAATTGCTGAACAAGGTTTTGGTTTGGTCTACGGCGGTGCCAGCATTGGTCTAATGGGACAAGTTGCAGAAAGCGTACTTGCGCATGGTGGAGAAGCTGTAGGTGTCATTCCTGAATTTATGCTTGATTATGAAGTGGCTCATGCAGGATTGACCGAACTGCATGTGGTCGAAACCATGCATGAACGTAAAGCCATGATGGCAGAGCGTGCGAGTGCTTTTATCGCACTACCTGGTGGTTTGGGAACATTCGAAGAAATTTTGGAAATTGCGACGTGGGGTCAACTCAATCAGCATCAAAAACCCATGATTTTATATAACGTAAATGGTTTTTATAATGCATTAATTGCTCAGTTAGACCATGCTGTACAAGAAGGCTTCCTCCCTCTTCAGCATCGAGCTAAATTAATTGTATGTGAAGAAATCGATCAAATTTATAACGTCATTAAAAATTTAAAAATGCCAAAAAGATTTGTTGTGTAAACTCTCCTATCTCAATAAAAAAGCGGTTCTTCCGCTTTTTTTGTTTTAACTATTTTCACGATTGCCTTCAAAAGCAATTAGATTTAGTAAAGGGGTACTCAACATTGCCTTACTCTTTTTACTTTCAATTTGTTTTACACTAAGCGAAAACGTTAATTTTCAAATGTTATGAATGCCACGCCGACTCATCAAGCTTTGCAACCTGAATATCGCCTATTGGTTCTTTTGGTTTCCATTGGCTTTTTTATGCAGGCATTAGATACAACAATTGTAAATACAGCTATTCCTGCAATGGCACATCATTTAAATGAAGATCCATTACGTATGCATAGCGTGGTGGTAGCTTATGTTTTATCTGTGGCGGCCTGTATTCCTTTAAGTGGATGGTTAGCCGACCGCTTTGGTGTTAGAAATACGTTTTTATCAGCAATTGTTATTTTTACGCTTGCATCTTTAGGTTGTGGTCTTTCTCAAAGCCTTAATGAACTTCTATTTTTCCGTGTCATTCAGGGCGTTGGGGGGGCATTATTACTCCCCGTTGGTCGTTTATCACTTTTAAAAATTATTCCCCGAACTCAGTTCCTAGCTGCCATGAGCCTTATGAGTCTGGCAGGTTTACTTGGTCCTTTGGCAGGTCCCACACTCGGAGGCTGGCTCGTTGAAGTTGCAACATGGCACTGGATTTTTCTTATTAATATTCCAATGGGTATACTCGGTATATTAATGACATTAAAAGTCATGCCAAATGTAAAAGAACCTACAGTAAAATCCTTTGATCTTATTGGTTTTGTGCTCTTAGTCGTTGCAATGATTGGCTGGTCTTTAGGTATTGAACATATTGCCTCGCCTGAATACTCCAAATGGTTCAGTATTTCACTGTTAGTGGTGGGAGTAATCGCAACGCTTTGGTATGCCTATCATTCACATACACATCAAAATGCATTATTCCGTAGCCGTCTCTTTAGAAATAAAATTTATGCGATTGGTATTTTAGGTAATTTCTTCGCCCGCTTTGGTGGTAATGCCCTACCTTTTGTTTTACCACTCATGCTACAGGTCGCTTTTGGTTTTGAGCCATTCATTGCGGGATTAATGATGATTCCGCTAGTGTTAGGCTCGCTTTTCTCCAAGCCGATTGTTAGACCGATCATTCAGAAACTGGGTTATCGTCGTTTTCTGTTAATTAACACAACTTTAGTGGGACTATGTATTGCGTCTTTTGCAATTATGACTGTCGACACCCCAACTTGGTTTAGAGCTTTACACTTCTTCTTATTTGGTACATTAAACTCATTACAATTTGTAGGAATGAATACGCTCACCTTAAAAGATTTGCCTCAGCAAGATGCGAGTAGTGGGAATAGTTTCTTATCAATGATTATGATGCTTTCAATGAGTATTGGTGTTGCGCTAGCAGGTACACTCATCAATGTATTTACCAATTACTATGGTACAGCCCATGTAACAACAGCGTTCCATGTCACCCTTATTTGTTTAGGTTGTATTAATGTCATTACTGCGCTTATCTTTTGGCAAATTCCAAAAAATACACCTGTGTAAGCAGTTGCATTTTTAGCATGGTTTATATTTCTTAAATCACGCTATGATGTGGGCTTCATATCAATACTGAGTTTTGCATGACCAAGCTGGCAAAAACCTTTTCTGCACCACGCTACAATACCCTAATTGGGATTGTTTTAGCTTGTGTTATGGGGGTTCTAACTTACTTCGGTCTGTTCTACCAACAAAAAGCAATCGCTCAAGATTACCCTGTTCAAGGCTTTGATATTTCTCATCATCAAGACGATATCAACTGGAAAAAAATATCCCAAAAAAAATTCCAATTTGTTTATTTAAAAGCAACTGAAGGCGGTGATTATAAAGACCCAAAATTTCAAGAAAACTGGCTAAAAGCACGCGAACATGGATTTCATGTCGGGGCTTATCATTTTTATCGTTTATGCCGTGATGGTAAAACACAAGCTGAAAATTTTATTGCCACTGTGCCCAACAAGACCGATGCCCTTCCCCCTGTTATTGATTTGGAATATGACGGCAACTGTATTAATGCGCACACTAAAGAACAACTACTTAAAGAAATAGGCATCATGCATGACCGCTTAAAACAGCATTATGGTAAACAGCCTATCTTTTATATTTCCAAAACTTTTTACCACATTGTATTAATAGGTAGTTTCCCTAATACACCTCTGTGGGTCAGAGATTACGAAGGAAAACCTGAGCTTAAAGACAAAAGAAAATGGCTCTTTTGGCAACATAGTAATCAAGGTAAAATTGAAGGTATGACCAAGCCAGTAGACTTAAATGTTTATGAGGGTTCAGTCAAAGAATGGCACCAATTTTTACAGCAGCAAGGCATCGTGAAAGCACAATAATATGCGCAAAATCATTCATATCGATATGGATGCCTTTTATGCATCGGTCGAATTGCGAGAACGTCCTGATCTAAAGCATCTGCCCGTCGTTATATCTTCACATCATCCGCGCGCTGTTATTGCGGCAGCTTCTTATCCTGCTCGTGAGTTTGGTTTACGCTCTGCTATGTCTATGAGCCAAGCAAGAAAACTATGTCCTCACGTTGTTATTATTGAACCTAATTTTGAAAAATATCGTGCTATCTCGGCTCAAATTCATAGTATCTTTCAACAATACACCACTCTTATTGAACCTTTATCTTTAGATGAAGCCTACCTCGATGTTACTGAAAATTTAAAACAAATCGCGAGTGCAACCGAAGTGGCCATGCATATTCGGGAAGATATTTTTAGGCTAACAGGACTGACTGCCTCGGCTGGTGTAGCACCCAATAAATTCTTGGCAAAAGTCGCATCTGACTGGAATAAACCGAATGGCCTGTTTGTGATAAAGCCCTCTCAGGTGGCCAGTTTCATTCAAGACTTGCCCTTAAAAAAAATTCCGGGGGTCGGTAAAGTTACCCAAGAAAAACTCCAACAGCTTGAGTTACATACGCTGGGTGACTTACAAAAAATTGAAGAAGCTCTTTTAGTTCACCACTTTGGTAAATATGGGCAACAGCTTTATTTATATGCCCAAGGCATCGACAACCGCCCTGTTCAAGCTGAACGTGCTCGTCAGCAAATTTCAAAAGAAACCACATTTGATAGTGACTTTACTTTAGCCCAGTGCCAACCCTACTGGCATGGCCTAGCCGAAAAAGTCTGGCAAAGTTTAGAGAAAAAGCAACTTAATGCTCGTGGTGTAAATATTAAGCTCAAACTTAAGAATTTCCAGACTTTGCAACACAGTAAAAGTTTTAAGAACCCAATTCATTCTCAACAAGACCTGATTCAAGTTTTATTCTTACTTTTAAATGAGATGCATATTCCCGAAAACTTCCAATTTCGGCTGATTGGTATTGGAGTTTATCAATTACAGACCAAAGCTGACGACTTTCAGTTGTCATTATGGTAAGTGTTGTTTTTTTATACAAAAGAACAACTTTTAAACAAAATCTATTCCCTTTTGCTCAAAGTTTGAAGTAATCTAATCAGCGCATATTCATTACCCATGTATTTGCAACATGTCAAAAACAACCTTTATTTTTGGCATATCGTCCTGTGATTGGCGCGACGACCAAATCCGAATATTACAGGGCACTTAAAATACATGGAGCTTGCCCATCCTTATAAATCACAACAATAATCTACCCAAATTCTTTTGCACTTGCTTGCACCTGCCTACTAACTCTTCATAAAATCGAACTATTCCATAAAGAAACTTTAGAGCATTTTTATGACGGTAAAACGCTTACACGTGACTTCAAGATATTGTGAAGTGGCGATTTCGGGTAATTTGGTTCATTTAGCAGGACAGCTCGCTGATGATACCAGCGTGGACATTACAGCGCAGACCCAACAAACTTTAGACAATATTGATCGCTTACTTGCTGAAGCTGGTACGGACAAGAGTCATATTCTTTCTGTCATGATTTTTCTAAAAGATATTGAAACGGATTATGCGGCTATGAATGCTGTATGGGATGCATGGATTAGCAAAGAGCATCCGCCTGCTCGTACTTGTGTGGAGTCTAAACTTTATGCACCTGATGTACTGGTAGAAATGACTGTCGTTGCAGTACTTCCTTAATTCTCTTTGATTTTAATTAATAAAAAAACTGAGCAATATTGATTAAGATAGTGCTCAGTTTTTTATGTTTTTAGAAATTTTAATTTCAGCATTTTATTCAAATCTTCTTTAATGAGCCCTAAAATTAAATTGCTATAACATCTAGTTATAACTTTTAAGACTTCACGAAAGCATTTGAAATTCTCTCTAACTGAGGTGTGGCAGGTAAAGTTGCCATCTCCGATTCAGGAGTTAATAAATCTCTTCTTAAGTCATGATAATCAGGCACACTGCTATAACGAAGTACACGATACCCTGCAAGTTGTAATAAACGGCGCTCATATTGCTGATGTGCTCGACGTAGCCCATTTTCCTCAAGCATAACCACCACAAAAACCTGATAATTTTGATCAAGTACAACAAAGTCAGCCGTCATATTCTGATATTTGCGGCGAGTATGAGCATATTTAGTCGTTAATAAGGCATCAAATGAAACATGAGCTAATACAGTAAATTTAGGCAATACTGTTTGTAAGCGGGTTAGTGTCATTTGTTCATGACTACTTAACACGGCGCGACGCTTTAAAGCACTGTCTTGTTGGTGCTTTCTTGAGAGACTTTTCACTGCCATCACGACAGTCAAAAAGAGTAATAAGATCGTAATTAAATAGTACATGGGTCCAATCCTTTAAGTTTTTTATAATGATTTTGCTAGATCACGCTTTGTTTTAATTGATAACGACATAGCCGTTTTTTTAAAAGGTTCACTTAGTAATTTCACTTGTAGTTATCAAGCTTGGCTTAAATTTAGCCACCCTCACATTATTTATAATCATAGAGTCAGCAACAATCAAGTGCAGTTCGTCAGATTTTTAGAATTTATCATTTTTCATTACATTTTTTAGGTTAAAAATTCTCAAAAATCTCACTATACGATTTAAATCCCCTCTTCAAAAATAAAAAAGGCTCTGTTTAAGAGCCTTTTTTATCATTATCCACGAGCTTTGGATTTTGGTTTACTTTTGCCACCAAATGGTCTCTTCTCACCTGTTTCACGAGGAGGTAAACCCGTATGTTGGGTAAGTACCTGACCTTTTTGTGGACGCTTGTGATTTGAATGATTATTCGTTTGCTGGTTATTTCGTTTAACTGAGTCCCCTGCTGTAGACGAATTTTTCTTACGGGCAGATTTATATTCCCCTTCAGTACCTTTTGGCTGATAAGTCGGAATTAAATGCTGCTTTGAATTACCAATTAAATCGGCACGGCCCATTTCTTTTAAGGCTTCACGAAGTAATGGCCAGTTATTTGGATCATGGTAACGTAAGAATGCTTTATGCAAACGACGACGTTTTTCACCTTTTACAATATCAACTTTTTCAGTATAGCGAGCGACTTTAGCAAGCGGGTTTTTACCCGAATAATACATCGTTGTTGCAGTTGCCATTGGTGAAGGATAGAAAGTCTGTACCTGATCGGCACGGAAACCATTCTTTTTCAACCAAATAGCAAGGTGCATCATGTCATAATCTGAAGTACCCGGATGCGCAGCAATAAAGTAAGGAATTAGATATTGCTCTTTTCCTGCTTCTTTACTGAAACGATCAAACATTTGTTTAAAACGATCATACGTACCAATACCCGGTTTCATCATCTTAGATAGCGGGCCTTGCTCAGTATGTTCAGGAGCAATTTTTAAATAACCACCCACGTGGTGTTGCACCAGCTCTTTGACATATTCAGGGTTCAATACTGCAAGGTCATAACGTAAACCTGAACCAATCAGAATCTTCTTCACACCTTTAATTTCGCGCGCTTTACGGTAAAGCTGCACTAATGGCGCATGATCGGTATGCAAGTTTTGACAAACGCCCGGATAAACACAAGAAGGTTTACGACAGTTCTTCTCAATTTCTGGGTCTTTACAGTGCAAACGGTACATGTTTGCCGTTGGGCCACCTAAGTCTGAAATAATACCTGTGAAGTTTGGTGCTGTATCACGGATTTTTTCAATCTCACGTAAGATTGAATCTTCCGAACGGTTTTGAATAATACGACCTTCATGTTCTGTAATTGAACAGAACGTACAACCACCAAAACAGCCACGCATAATGTTGACCGAGAATTTGATCATATCAAATGCAGGAAAACGAGCATCACCATAAGTAGGATGTGGCAACCGTGCATAAGGTAAATCAAATACATAATCCATTTCCTCAGTCGTTAGAGGAATTGGAGGTGGGTTAATCCAGACATCACGTTCACCATGGCGTTGCACCAATGCACGGGCATTACCGGGATTAGTTTCAAGGTGCAAAATACGGTTTGCATGCGCATAAAGCACTTGATCATTTGCCACTTCTTCAAAAGAAGGTAAACGAATGACCGCTAACTCTCGTGGTGGTAATTTGTGTTTAATTGCTTTTGATTGCGCAGGCTTTAGTTGAACAATTTGAGTGTCGTCATCTAGTTTATCGCCTTCACGTACAATCGGATTTGCAACAATCTCTTTTTGGAAATTTTGATATTGAGCTAAAGAGTTACCTTTTTCTTTCTCAACCTCACAGCCATCAATATCTTCAGTCATGACATAAGGGTTAATAATTGGATCAACACGCCCAATCGTATCTACGTCATTACTGGCAATTTCAACAAATTTTGCTTTAGATGCTCTGTTATTTTTATTAATAATAAATGCTGTCCCACGAACATCTGTAATCTCGTGGATTTTTTCACCTTTAGCCAAACGGTGCATCACATCAATAATGGCACGTTCACCATTACCATACATAAGCATATCGGCTTTTGAGTCCATTAAAATTGAACGACGGACTTTGTCTGACCAATAATCATAGTGCGCAATACGACGTAAACTACCCTCAATACCACCTAATAGTACAGGTACATCTGGGAATGCTTCACGACAACGTTGGCAATATACTGTTGCAGCACGGTCAGGACGTTTATTTGGTTCATTGTTTGGAGAATAAGCATCATCCGAACGGATTTTACGATCTGCCGTATAACGGTTAATCATCGAATCCATATTACCTGCGGTTACACCCCAAGCAATCGTTGGCTTACCTAAAACGCGGAAGCTTTCAACGTTGGTCCAGTCGGGCTGCGCAATAATTCCGACGCGGAAACCTTGTGCTTCAAGTACACGCCCAATCACACCCGACACAAATGATGGGTGGTCAATATAAGCATCACCACAGACTAAAATAAAGTCACACGCATCCCAGCCGAGTTGGTCCATTTCTTCTCGTGACATCGGCAAAAATGGCGCTGGTTCAAAACACGACGCCCAATATTTGTCGTAATCAAACAGCGCTTTTGGCGCAGTTTGCATGGTATAAGCGGTAGACATGGCTTGCGAATCTCGGCTAGCAGATGAAGGAGAGACATCTAAAGATGAAAGCCGATCATTTTAACATGAATTTCATTCATTTTCCTTGTTTATAAAACATACGGAAACAATAATATAGAAATTAATTTGATTAAAGTTTATCCAATATTTTTATTCTCAGAATAAATACGACGGAATAAAATCCGCCGTAGTCTTAACATAATTTATTTATAGGTATTAGAACAAAGCTTTTGGTAAACGAATTTGAATAATCTCGTTATCATCAGCCAGTTTTGCGTTGCGTCCTGTTGAACCAGGGAAGTTATTGTCATTTAGTACCGTGAGCGTTGTACCATTTTCAATAATCACATCTTCAATGGTTTCAAACGGGAAAGCAAACACCTGTCCCGTACCAATATCCCCCGCTCTAGCTGTGCCATACAACATATTCGGGTTAGCAATTTTAATTAAATCGACTAAATCTTCACGGCTTACTAGCTGGCCTGACTCATTCAATTTAATACGAATTAATTTTTTATATCCGCCTAAATTATTCTGAGTTGCATCACGCTCAATAATAATGCCTTCTTTATCATTAAAGAGTTGGAAATCTCCAATGTTGGTTGCCTTACTATCTAGCTGGAACCAATAATATTTTCCTGTATAGGCTTTTTTCTTAATATCGAATTGAGAAATCAGTAATTGTCTTTCCGTTTCCCGAATTGATTTAATTGGCTTTTCTATAAGAGGGTAAAGATACTGCCCATCTGGTGAAATTGCCATACCTTCAAAACCACCACTTTGCTGAACTAGAGGTTCTACAAAATTAATTTGTGCTTTATTAAACTGATTTTGTGGTGAACGTAATTCTTGAGTCGGATTTAACGGATTTGGTAAAGGAATTGGGGCATCTAATAACACACCATCCGCTGAAAAATGAAGTAAATAAGGGCCAAACTCATCCCCAATCCAATAAGTGCCATCGCTAGTACGTTGCATTGACTCTGGGTCAAAATCAGCACCCGTTAATAAACGCTCAGGCGTGTTACCATTCACGATATTAAAAGGAATTAACTTGTTTGGATCACGCAATTGAATAAAGCTTTGTACAGTAACTTGCCCTGTACCTTTGGCTTTAGTTTTAAAATCAGGTTTTAATTTATAAATACGAAGCAAAAAGTCAGAAGAATTATCTTGGGTACCAAAACCATTATCGGCCATTGCCATATAGCTACCATCTTCATTTTTTAATGCAGCCGAAAAACCTTGTACAGGCTGGCCTTTAAATGGCGGATAAATTCCATTTGCACCTTTTACATATGCACCAGAGTCTGGGCCAGCAGCATAGGTTTCTACAGGCAATTTGGCAAAAGAAATTAAAGTTGGTTCGGTAACGTTTTCTGCAGGTGAAGTTTGTTCTTGATCGTTATCATCATTACATGCCGTCAATCCTAAACTGGCACAGCATAATAATGCGACTAAAGTTTTTTTGCTCATGATTTTATACATTTGGTAAAAAATTAAGCAAATTTAATCAAGCTTATATGAAGTTTTTACTTCAAAAAGATGAAATCTTTATGGCGAATATATGACAAACCCAACTATTCAATACAGTTACAAACTAAATAACTTCATCAAAAAAATTAAAGTTTTGTTGGCTGATATTCTCCAGCAATTGCTGCTTTCAAAAAATTCTGAAAGGTTGGGCATTCCATATGATTTTCGGCTGGACAGACAGCTGCATGTTGTAATCCTTGACTAATAAAATGTAATCGCTTTGCCATTTGCTCTAGCTGTTCAGCTTTATCTTTTAGTTTTTGACGGTCAAGATCAGGCCGACCATCTTGTCCAAACATAGTAGCGATCTCATTTAAAGAAAATCCGGCAGCACGTCCTAAAGCAATAAGTGCCAGTTGATCAAGCACCTGCTTACCATACTGCCGACGTAAACCTTGCCGCCCAATTGACTTAATTAACCCCTTCTCTTCATAAAAACGTAGCGTAGCTGTTGTGACTTTTGCCTTCTGAGAAACTTCACCAATATCCATAACATCCTCTTGACTTCAAGTGAACTTGAACTTGCACAATAAATTTATCACGTTTCATACGTATAAAAGGAAGGTGTAAAAATGAATACCTCCACATTATTCTTTCAAGCTTTATGTCTTGGTGTTGGTGCAACAGTTATTATGGATATATGGCTGTTAATACTAAAAATATTTAAGATCCCGACTTTAAATTTTTCCTTTCTTGGACGCTGGGTAGGTTGGATATTTCAAGGAAAACTCATCCATCAATCTATCGCTCAAAGCCCTCAAATTAAGGGTGAATATTTATTGGGCTGGATTGCTCATTATAGTGTCGGGATTATTTTTGCATTGAGCTTTCTTGTCATTGTCGGCTCAGATTGGCTCATTCATCCTCAGTTTTACTCAGCACTAATCTTTGGTGTAGTCACTGTTCTAATTCCCTTTTTTATTATGCAACCGGCCATGGGTAGTGGTTTTGCTTCGTCAAAAACCCCGCACCCTTTTCTGAACTGTCTAAAAAGTTTACTGAATCATAGCTTTTTTGGCTGTGGTTTATATCTCACTGCAAAAATATTTCAAATTTAGATAAAGAGGAAATTATCCATGAAAACTGTTGCCATTATTTACTATAGTCGCCAAGGACATACCCAATTTATTGCTCAGCAAATTCAAACTGGTATTTTAAGCCATCAAGATATTGAAGTAGATTTACTTAATGCTGAAGATCTTATCGAGAGCCCAGAAATTCTTAATCAATATGATGGCTTAATTTGGGGATCTCCTACTTATTTAGGTGGCGTATCTTCCAAATTAAAACAACTCATGGATGCAACAGGGCCATTATGGAAAAAGCAGAATTTTAAAGGAAAATTAGCAGCTGGATTTACCGTTTCCTCTCTTCCCGCTGGTGATAAACAATCGACACTAATTTCGATTTTTACCTTTTGTATGCAACACGGCATGCTCTGGGTCGGCAATCCGATTATGCCTGAGCAGCACCAAGGTATTCCTTATGCTCAAGCAGCCAACCGTCTTGGTTCATGGTCAGGCTTAATGGCTCAGGCTGAACACGGCAGTAATGCCGATAGGTTTGAGGAAGGAGATATTAAAACTGCTCAACAATTTGGAGAAAATTTTGCATTGACCTTAAGTGCTTATCAAGGAATATAAAACCATGAAAGCACAGAAACTTTTATTCCTCTTAATTTTATCGGGAATGATGTCTTTTATCGTTTCAGGTATTTCAACTTTTAAAGTAGTAGGACTCAATCATCACTTCGTTTCATTATGGGTATCAGCTTGGATTATTGCATGGATACTGGCTTTCCCAAGTGTATTGATTTGTGCTCCTGTAGCCCAGAAACTCGTTGACCTTGTATTTAAGAATGTTAAAAAAGTACGTCTGTAAGTTAAAACCTACAAAACTTGCGGTGATTTGCGGATATTCAGCTTTAGTATTATTTCATAATATATGAATCATAGAGAGACAGGATGTCTCATTAAAGAAGAATAAGAACGCAGGAAGCGGTAGTTGACAGGAGTTAGCTACATAAAGCTGAATACGAAGGAACCTCGACAGGATGTCGGGGTTTTTTCATTTCAATTATACAAAATTCTTACTTTTTAGATGTGCTGAGCAACAGAACTAATATTGATCCTATAAGTACGGCTAAATACCATCATTTTATTTGAAACTTCATTATTGGTTTTGTATTTTGCTTACCCCATCTTTAACCCAAAATCGTTTTGAACCATCACAATTACACATCCTTGGTCTGAAATTTTTCATAATTTTCTTGATGATCATAATGACAGGATGTACAAGCTTAGGCCCTAATAGTGGCTCATTTACTTGGCGTTCAAATAAGCTATCATCTGGTTTACAAAAAGCTTATTCCGTTCCACCGAGTACAGCCAATCGATTATCTCCAATGATTATTCAAAGTGCTGACAAATATAATGTTCCTCCACTTTTACTCGCGGCAGTTATCAGACAAGAGTCGAACTATAATAGTAATGCCCGCTCTCCGACTGGGGCTGTTGGTTTAACTCAAATTATTCCAAGCTATTGGCAACAAACTTGTGCTGGTAATTTGTATGATGAATCTACAAATATCCAATGTGGTGCTTATATTTTAAATCATTACTATCAAACCGCAGATAGCTGGTTTAAAGCTACAGCTTATTATAATGTTGGGCCAACAGGATATGAGAGAAGCTTCTGGACCCGTCACAAAGCGAAAAAATATGCTCGATCTATTAAGCATCATCAAAAAAATTTAAAAAGTGCTCTATAAAAAACTTAAACAAAAGCCCATCAATGGATGGGCTTTTTTATGCGATTAATTTTATTCGTCAAATAAACCTTCAAATAAGACAGAAGACAAATAACGCTCCCCACTGTCTGGCAGAATAACAACAATGGTTTTACCAGCATTTTCAGGACGTTCTGCAATTTTTGCAGCGGCTGCTAATGCAGCGCCACTTGAAATACCCACTAAAATACCTTCTTGGGTTGCACAGTTTCTCGCCCATTGAATTGCTTCTTCGCTACTCACTGGTAAGACTTCATCCACAAGGTCCAAATCAAGATTCTTTGGAATAAAGTTCGCACCAATTCCCTGAATTTTATGTGGTGCAGGTGTAATGTTTTCACCATTTTTGGTTTGAGTAATAATTGGAGACTCAGCAGGTTCAACTGCTACTGAATACAAAGGTTTATTTTGAACCTGTTCAAAGTAACGAGAAATACCTGTAATCGTACCGCCTGTACCGACGCCCGCAACTAAAATATCGACTTGCCCACCTGTAGCTTGCCAAATTTCAGGACCAGTTGTGTCTACATGAATTTGTGGATTCGCTGGGTTTTCAAATTGTTGTGGCAAGAAATAAAGATCTGGCTGTTCAGTTGCTAATCGTATAGCCTCATCAACTGCACCTTTCATACCTTTCGCGGGTTCAGTTAAAACCAAATTAGCACCTAAAGCTTTCAGTACTTTTCTACGCTCAAGGCTCATACTTGCAGGCATAGTTAAAGTTATTGGATATCCTTTTGCCGCAGCAACAAACGCCAATGCAATACCAGTATTACCACTGGTTGGCTCAACAATATGCATATCTTCTTTTAATACACCACGTTTCTCTGCATCTGCAATAAGTGCCGCTCCTATGCGGCATTTCACAGAAAATGCAGGGTTACGGCTTTCCACTTTTGCTAATACGGTTGCACCCGTTTTAATCAAACGGTTAATACGTACTAAAGGTGTATTACCAATAGCTTCGGCATTATTGGAATATACCGCGATACCTAAATTGTTGGGAGTTGGAAATTGCTGATCGGTAGACATGTTATATCCTTATTAGATTTGGAATGATTCTGAATCATTATAGGCTTGTCTAATAAACAGGAAAGTAGAAAAAGTTAAGTAATATAAAAAAATGACAGCTACATCTAAATTAGACTTAGAAAAAAAATAATAAAATTATTAGACCATTCTAACTACCAAACCTCACCCTCTCGCCATTCTGCGCAAATACTATCGCCCTGTGAGCGATACAATAGTAGATCTTTAATAGGAATACTTAAAGGATATAGCATAATTTCATAGTCATCAGTCAGATAAGTAGATGTATCTTGTTTGATGTACAAATCTCCCCACCAAGTAGTCCAACCTAATTTTTTATAAAACGCTTCATCTTCTGGTTGTAATGCAGCAAGTCCATATTGCAAGTCCGTTAATGCTTCAACTAAATATTTTAATAATTGTGATGCAAGCCCCTTACCTCTCATGGTGTAATCAGTGGTCACATACTCTACATAAGCAGTTTTTACATCGCAGCTACCATTTATAGTAAAAACTCTATCCGTCCATAAGGCATGTGAAACAATTTGATCATCTAATATACCCACGATATGAAATGCTTTTTGCATGAAAGCATATTGGCTCCAAGGATCTTCATCAAAAGCAGAAAAACATAACTCAGCAATCTGATGACGTTGATTTTTATCTAGATCTTGGGCTGCGATAATTTTGAACTGCATAGATGAAAACTCAAATTTAATTATTTATAGATTAAGCAAAGATTGGAATATTATGAAATGTTTTTTATTACATTGAACTAAGACCCTATATCTCTGAAGCACGGCAACCGTGCAAATCTGATTTTTAGTTATGTGTTTTCACTTTATACCGCGCAATAAAAAACACCCCAAGCTCTTTTGAGATTGGGGTGTTTAGAATAATGAGCTGGCGATGACTTACTCTCACATGGGTAACCCCACACTACCATCAGCGCTAAGAGGTTTCACTTCTGAGTTCGGGAAGGGATCAGGTGGTTCACTCTTGCTATGGTCGCCAGCACAACTGTTTATGGATACTTGCTTTGGTCTTATTGACTGCCGAAGCGTTTTCCAAATCTTTACAGATTGGGCTGATTGAATCTGACTGTGTTCATTTTATCTAGTGGAATAACTAAATCAAGTTGCTTTGTAGATTTATGAATCGATTGATGCTTTATATACAACTGCTTGGGTGTTGTATAGTCAAGCCTCACGAGCAATTAGTATTGGTCAGCTTCACATATCACTATGCTTCCACATCCAACCTATCAACGTCCTAGTCTCGAACGGCTCTTTAGAGGAATAAATTCCTAGGGAAATCTTATCTTGAGGTAGGCTTCCCGCTTAGATGCTTTCAGCGGTTATCCCTTCCGAACATAGCTACCCGGCGATGCGACTGGCGTCACAACCGGTACACCAGAGGTTCGTCCACTCTGGTCCTCTCGTACTAGGAGCAGATCCTCTCAAATTTCCAGCGCCCACGGTAGATAGGGACCGAACTGTCTCACGACGTTCTAAACCCAGCTCGCGTACCTCTTTAAATGGCGAACAGCCATACCCTTGGGACCTGCTTCAGCCCCAGGATGAGATGAGCCGACATCGAGGTGCCAAACACCGCCGTCGATATGAACTCTTGGGCGGTATCAGCCTGTTATCCCCAGAGTACCTTTTATCCGTTGAGCGATGGCCCTTCCATACAGAACCACCGGATCACTAAGACCTACTTTCGTACCTGCTCGACTTGTGGGTCTCGCAGTTAAGCGCGCTTTTGCCTTTATACTCTACGCGTGATTTCCGACCACGCTGAGCGCACCTTCGTACTCCTCCGTTACTCTTTAGGAGGAGACCGCCCCAGTCAAACTACCCACCAGACACGGTCCTCGTCCCGGATAACGGGACAGAGTTAGAACCTCAACATTACCAGGGTGGTATTTCAAGGACGGCTCCATTGGAACTAGCGTTCCAACTTCAAAGCCTCCCACCTATCCTACACAAGTAAGGTCAAAGTTCAGTGTCAAGCTGCAGTAAAGGTTCACGGGGTCTTTCCGTCTAGCCGCGGGTACACTGCATCTTCACAGCGATTTCGATTTCACTGAGCCTCTGCTGGAGACAGCGCCGCCATCATTATGCCATTCGTGCAGGTCGGAACTTACCCGACAAGGAATTTCGCTACCTTAGGACCGTTATAGTTACGGCCGCCGTTTACTGGGGCTTCGATCAAGAGCTTCGCTTACGCTAACCCCATCAATTAACCTTCCAGCACCGGGCAGGCATCACACCCTATACGTCCACTTTCGTGTTTGCAGAGTGCTATGTTTTTAATAAACAGTTGCAGCGGCCTGGTTTCTGCGGCTGTCATCAGCTCAGGAAGCAAGTTCCATCACCAACAACAGCGTACCTTCTCCCGAAGTTACGGTACCATTTTGCCTAGTTCCTTCAGCAGAGTTCTCTCAAGCGCCTTGGTCTACTCGACCTGACCACCTGTGTCGGTTTCGGGTACGATTCCTGTGTAACTGAAGCTTAGAGACTTTTCCTGGAAGCATGGTATCAGCCACTTCGCTGTACAAGTACAGCTTGCTATCGGATCTCAGTATAGAGTACCCCGGATTTGCCTAAGATACATACCTACATCCTTCCACCTGGACAACCAACGCCAGGCTGACTTAACCTTCTCCGTCCTCTCATCGCATTACACAGAAGTATTGGAATATTAACCAATTTCCCATCGACTACGCCTTTCGGCCTCGCCTTAGGGGTCGACTCACCCAGCCCCGATTAACGTTGGACTGGAACCCTTGGTCTTTCGGCGAACGGGTTTTTCACCCGTTTTGTCGTTACTCACGTCAGCATTCGCACTTCTGATACCTCCAGCATACTTCTCAATACACCTTCATCGGCTTACAGAACGCTCCCCTACCACTTGACTAATGTCAAATCCGCAGCTTCGGCACATAGTTTTAGCCCCGTTACATCTTCCGCGCAGGCCGACTCGACTAGTGAGCTATTACGCTTTCTTTAAAGGGTGGCTGCTTCTAAGCCAACCTCCTAGCTGTCTATGCCTTCCCACATCGTTTCCCACTTAACTATGATTTTGGGGCCTTAGCTGGCGGTCTGGATTGTTTTCCTCTTGACTACGGACGTTAGCACCCGCAGTCTGTCTCCCGGATAGTACTCATAGGTATTCGGAGTTTGCATCGGTTTGGTAAGTCGGGATGACCCCCTAGCCGAAACAGTGCTCTACCCCCTATGGTATTCGTCCGAGGCGCTACCTAAATAGCTTTCGGGGAGAACCAGCTATCACCAGGCTTGATTAGCCTTTCACCCCTATCCACAAGTCATCCCCTGGCTTTTCAACGACAGTGGGTTCGGTCCTCCAGTTAGTGTTACCCAACCTTCAACCTGCTCATGGATAGATCGCCTGGTTTCGGGTCTATACCCAGCAACTAAACGCCCTATTAAGACTCGATTTCTCTACGGCTCCCCTATACGGTTAACCTCGCTACTGAATATAAGTCGCTGACCCATTATACAAAAGGTACGCAGTCACACCACGAAGGTGCTCCCACTGCTTGTATGCATGCGGTTTCAGGATCTATTTCACTCCCCTCACAGGGGTTCTTTTCGCCTTTCCCTCACGGTACTGGTTCACTATCGGTCAGTCAGGAGTATTTAGCCTTGGAGGATGGTCCCCCCATATTCAGACAAGGTTTCACGTGCCTCGCCCTACTCGTCATCATTATGTGTGCCCTTTCGTGTACGGGAATATCACCCTCTACGTTCGCACTTCCCAGAGCGTTCCACTAAAACACACATAACTTAATGGGCTGATCCCCGTTCGCTCGCCGCTACTGAGGGAATCTCAATTGATTTCTTTTCCTAAGGGTACTGAGATGTTTCACTTCCCCTCGTTCGCCTTGCAACACTATGTATTCATGTTGCAATACCTACCTTAAAGTAGGTGGGTTTCCCCATTCAGACATCTCCGGATCAAAGGATATTTGCCGCCTCCCCGGAGCTTTTCGCAGGCTATCACGTCTTTCATCGCCTCTGACTGCCAAGGCATCCACCACATGCACTTAATTACTTGACTATACAACCCCAAACAGTCGACGTTACCTACAAGTTAGTAACTTCAACATTTTAGTTTAGAGCACTGTGTATTTAAACACTGTACAGCTTCAATCTAAATTCATATACCAAAACGCTTGATTCAGTTAATTTGCTAGTTCTCAATTCATTCAGATTAATTGCTTAATCTAAACTCTTGAGTGAACAATTTATTTCAGACTCAATTTTGCCAATCTGTTAATGAATAAACATGCCTTCGTCAGGTCATGCTTAATACCGTGATACTTAAATCACAGAAGTTAATAAACCAAGATCGAAATCTCTATTTACTAATTTCTGTAATCCGAACTTATCTTAAGTTCTGGTGGAGACTAGGAGAGTCGAACTCCTGACCTCCTGCGTGCAAAGCAGGCGCTCTACCAACTAAGCTAAGTCCCCAGCTTACATCATCAGTCATGTATCTTTTATCTATAACTTTAACCAGTCAAAGTCATGGTGGGTCTGACAAGACTTGAACTTGTGACCCCACGCTTATCAAGCGTGTGCTCTAACCAACTGAGCTACAGACCCTCAGATACATCTATGAAGAACAACTTGTTGTGGATTCTTACCAATCGTCAATCTTTCGTTAAGGAGGTGATCCAGCCGCAGGTTCCCCTACGGCTACCTTGTTACGACTTCACCCCAGTCATCGGCCACACCGTGGTAACCGCCCTCTTTGCAGTTAGGCTAGCTACTTCTGGTGCAACAAACTCCCATGGTGTGACGGGCGGTGTGTACAAGGCCCGGGAACGTATTCACCGCGGCATTCTGATCCGCGATTACTAGCGATTCCGACTTCATGGAGTCGAGTTGCAGACTCCAATCCGGACTACGATCGGCTTTTTGAGATTAGCATCACATCGCTGTGTAGCAACCCTTTGTACCGACCATTGTAGCACGTGTGTAGCCCTGGCCGTAAGGGCCATGATGACTTGACGTCGTCCCCGCCTTCCTCCAGTTTGTCACTGGCAGTATCCTTAAAGTTCCCGACATTACTCGCTGGCAAATAAGGAAAAGGGTTGCGCTCGTTGCGGGACTTAACCCAACATCTCACGACACGAGCTGACGACAGCCATGCAGCACCTGTATGTAAGTTCCCGAAGGCACCAATCCATCTCTGGAAAGTTCTTACTATGTCAAGGCCAGGTAAGGTTCTTCGCGTTGCATCGAATTAAACCACATGCTCCACCGCTTGTGCGGGCCCCCGTCAATTCATTTGAGTTTTAGTCTTGCGACCGTACTCCCCAGGCGGTCTACTTATCGCGTTAGCTGCGCCACTAAAGCCTCAAAGGCCCCAACGGCTAGTAGACATCGTTTACGGCATGGACTACCAGGGTATCTAATCCTGTTTGCTCCCCATGCTTTCGCACCTCAGCGTCAGTGTTAGGCCAGATGGCTGCCTTCGCCATCGGTATTCCTCCAGATCTCTACGCATTTCACCGCTACACCTGGAATTCTACCATCCTCTCCCACACTCTAGCTAACCAGTATCGAATGCAATTCCCAAGTTAAGCTCGGGGATTTCACATTTGACTTAATTAGCCGCCTACGCGCGCTTTACGCCCAGTAAATCCGATTAACGCTTGCACCCTCTGTATTACCGCGGCTGCTGGCACAGAGTTAGCCGGTGCTTATTCTGCGAGTAACGTCCACTATCTCTAGGTATTATCTAAAGTAGCCTCCTCCTCGCTTAAAGTGCTTTACAACCATAAGGCCTTCTTCACACACGCGGCATGGCTGGATCAGGCTTGCGCCCATTGTCCAATATTCCCCACTGCTGCCTCCCGTAGGAGTCTGGGCCGTGTCTCAGTCCCAGTGTGGCGGATCATCCTCTCAGACCCGCTACAGATCGTCGCCTTGGTAGGCCTTTACCCCACCAACTAGCTAATCCGACTTAGGCTCATCTATTAGCGCAAGGTCCGAAGATCCCCTGCTTTCTCCCGTAGGACGTATGCGGTATTAGCATCCCTTTCGAGATGTTGTCCCCCACTAATAGGCAGATTCCTAAGCATTACTCACCCGTCCGCCGCTAGGTCCAGTAGCAAGCTACCTTTCCCCGCTCGACTTGCATGTGTTAAGCCTGCCGCCAGCGTTCAATCTGAGCCATGATCAAACTCTTCAGTTAAAATCATTTTGCACCTTATTTATAGACAAGGTGCCAATTCTGGCTCATCAATTACTGACTTAAATTTCGCTCAAATAAACTTCGAGTAATTTAAACCAATCAATCAATGAAAATTATTTCGATTAATCAATCAGTAAAAATCCACACAAGTTGTTCTTCAATTCTCTTAATGAT
>NZ_JFWX01000009.1:0-102286 GCF_000588095.1 Acinetobacter sp. 1130196
ATTCTAAAATAAGTTCAATAGAACGAAATGAGTTACTTCAAACGGTTAAACATTTAGGCAGAACCCTATGGAAAAAATGGTCGGGTTATCACCGTCGTAGTTTGGTGGAAACCAAGATGCATTGCATCAAATTATTAGGTGATAGGCTGACGGCAAGACATTTTCAAAGTCAGGTCAATGAAATTCATGCGCGTGTGGCAGTTCTGAATAGATTTACGGAATTAGGTAGACCTCGCACCCAAGTTGTGTCTTAAATTTGAATGGATTGGGGAGAACTCAGCTTTTGAATGTTTATGCAACAAAGCCGTTTCATTGACAAATCACGACAAGAAAGAGGTGGTCAAGGATGCCACAACTAAAAAATTATACCGGCTCGGTATATGGAGGACTAGGACATCTATTAAAAGCTTATTGCGAAGCTAATGGCTTAGCTATTCCTGAACAATTAGAACAAATACAAAATCTGGAACGCTTTGACTATGTGGTTTGGCGTGATCTATTAGAAGTCATTTATAAACTCGACCCGAAGCCGGGTTTAGGGTTAGAAATTGCCAAATATGTTCAGCCCAAACACTTAGGAATAATTGCCTACCTTGCTCTCTCTTGCGATAACTTAGGTGAAGCTTTAATTCGCTATCATGACTTTCATCGTCTGATTTATGATGGAAGCCCATTGGTGGTTGAGCTATATGAAGAATATGCTTCTATTCGCTGGGAAGCGACTGAGTTACACCCGACTCAACTTACCGATGAAATCGCTATTGCACTGGTGATTCAATTCTTACGTCTTTTTATGTCTCATGAAGATGTATATTTACATGAAGTACGTTTCTTAAATGCTGCCCCTAAAAATATCAGGGTTTACGAGCAGTACTTTCAATGCCCTGTTCGTTTTAGTCAGCCCCGTACAGAGTTACTTATTCCAATTACCGAAATTCATAAACCGCTTAGTAGCGCTGACCACACTCTACAGCAGCTATTGGTTCAGCAAGCACAAGCACTTTTAGAACAGTTACCCAATTCAACTCAACTTGATCAACGTTTACAGCATTCAATTTTGACTGGCTTACAAAAAAATCAGTACCAAATTGAATATATTGCCAAGCAATTAGGCTTGTCTGTTCGGCAACTTCAACGGCATTTACAACAGCAGAACACCAGCTTTCAGGAACGTGTTCAGCAAGTACGCTTTATGCTCGCAACCGAGTATTTAAAAGATCCGCATTTAAGCCTACAAGAGATTGCACTTTTGCTGTGTTATTCAGAACAAAGCGCATTTCAAAGAGCATTTAAGCATTGGACCAATCAAACACCGCAACAATGGAGAGATCAATTTTTAGACAAAGAATAACCTACCAAAACTTACAAATCTTTTCTTGATTAAAACAACACTGAAAACAAAAATTTCATATAGTCACATGCTTAATTTTTTGTGACACATTTCACATTAATTAAAAATAGATCAATAGATGAGTAATCACAATGAATAAATATTTTGCTGAATTCCTAGGTACGTTTTGGCTAGTCTTTGGTGGTTGTGGTAGCGCAGTGTTAGCCGCAGCTTTCCCTGAACTTGGTATTGGCTTTGCAGGTGTAGCCCTTGCCTTTGGTTTAACCGTACTCACTGGTGCTTATGCTTTAGGACATATCTCTGGTGGACATTTTAACCCCGCGGTCAGTGTCGGTCTTTGGGTCGGTGGCCGTTTCGATGTTAAAGATTTAATTCCATATATTGTTGCGCAAGTGGTTGGTGCGACTGCTGCTGCATTTGTTCTTTACATTATCGCTCAAGGTCAAGCTGGCTTTACTGGTGTGGGCGGTTTTGCAACCAATGGTTTTGGTGATTTATCGCCAAATAAATTTGGTTTAGGTTCTGCTTTTATTATTGAAGTGGTACTTACTGCGTTCTTCTTGATTGTTATTTTAGGATCAACACATGGTCGTGCGCCTGCTGGTTTTGCACCTATTGCGATTGGTCTTGCATTAACGCTTATTCACTTAATCAGTATTCCGGTTACAAACACTTCTGTGAACCCTGCACGTAGTACAGGTGTTGCATTCTTTGCTCAAACTGGTGCTTTAAGTCAGCTGTGGTTGTTCTGGGTAGCGCCGATTTTAGGTGCTGTGATTGGTGCAATTATTTATAAGGTAGTTGCTGGAGACAAGGATTAATTCTTTATATCTATAGCCTTAATATGCTATCGCGGTGGGGTGACATGGATGTCACCTGTTGAGCAGGGGTACACGGAAGTACCCTCTGATCAACAAAGACTTTTGCTTACTTTTGGTCTTTCAAAAGTAAGAAATGTCTATACAAACTCAATAAGACCTAACGTAGTACTAAAGACTGTATGGCAACATGACTATGCTAAACATCACACATAAAATGTATAAATTATAAAAACGGATTATTCACTTCTTGTTCAGCTGGACGTTCAATTTTCTCAGGCAATTCTTCTTTTTCCAAAGCTGCAACCACATCATTTAAAAAGCTCTGTAGTGCTTTTGCCTGCTCTAACCCAACTTTGTCTTTGGTAATTTGCAAATTGCCATAAATGCTCACGCAATCGACATCATTTTCTAATGTTAAATCTTCAATTGAAGAAGACTCTGTACCCTTTTCAAATGGCTTAAACATAAGTGTTGTCTCATTGTTATATGTTGATAGTGTAATACGACCAATCTATAAAAAATCAATCAAAATTAAAAGTGCCGATAAAATTAAAAAAGCACCCATTAAGATATTAAAATATTTCAAACGGTTGCCGTGATTGAGTAGCACTGAAAATTTATCACCACAGAATCCCCAAAAGAACAAACATATATAGCAGGTGAAAAAATAAATCACGATAAAAATCGGCAAAGCCTTTGGATGTTCAATGCTAGTAAACATGGTAATGCCCGACACACAAGCCAACCACGCTTTAGGGTTCAACCACTGTAAAAAGAAACCATCTTTAAAATTGGGAATGATCATCTGTTCTAGCGGAACACTAGAAATAGAAACATTTGCTGCAGAATGAATAATTTTTATTCCGATATAACAAACAAATAGCGTTCCACAAATGGCAAGAATTTTTAAGACAACAGGAAATTGGGTTAATACACTTTGCAGCCCAAACGCCATAAATATTAAAAGCAAGGTAAAACCAATCGTGGCACCTGAAATATAGGGAAGTGATCTTTTTAAACCATGATTTAAGCTGGTTGATAAAATAACGGTATTGACGGGACCTGGGGTAATCGACATCGCAAAAGAAAAAAGAAACATCGAGGCAAACATTGTTATTGTCCTTATTTGAATAAATAGATGAATAGACAGATCTGTATATTCATCTTATTGTATTGAATAAGAACTGTACAACAATGCCTGCAAACGATTTATTTGATGATTTGCAAGAAATAGTTCACCAAAGCTTCTACTAGCTGTTTCACAATGGCTTTTCTGGTTTCTTCATCAATACTTGGAACTTTAGATTCCATAGGCTCAGAAGACGTGCTTTTCTGCTTTTTAAACTGGTCTTGTAATGCGTAGATCTGATCTGCACTTAAGTCTTGTTCACACTGGCTTTCTCCATCCCAATGTAAATAGTCTAACTTCTGGTTTGGCTTAACTTGACTAGATGTTAACGGCAGACGATAAACATTACGTTTTTGTTGTTCAGTTAACTGAGGAAACAGGTTAATTCCTAACTTTTCCTCTAAATAACAAACACTCACAACCTTAACCTGTTGCGAGTTGTTATTTGGTGCGTAGTAAGCGCCAATTGCACCTGTTTTAGGATAGTAAACAGCCTTATACACTGCACTTGGAACAATAACACCACGTCCAATCGTTTTGAGTCGTTGACCTTCAAAGATTGGTCCTGTCACAACATATGCATCTTGCTTTTGCTTAGTAACCACTGCACGAGTAGCATCTTCAAGCTTACGCCAAACTTCCTGATTATTTTTCGGTGCCTGTGGAACCATGTTACTCAGCGAAAAACTATCGAACTGCGAGTCCTTAGTCGGCATATCGCCATTTGGTGACATATGTCCACGGTCATAGCCTGAGCCACGATAATCGCTTAAAAGTGAACGGTGGCGCTCAGGAACACGTGTTTCTTCATGGAAATTATCTTCACGTTTAATTTTAGTGCTTAAACGTTCAGGGCTAAGATATTCAGCTGACCATAACGGCGTTTTAGACATCCCCGAGTACAAAACATTGAAGCCATTAAAGCACAGCGGATAACTGTCTTTTTTTAAACTTTCTTTGTTTAAAGCAGGAGGAATTTCGCGATAAAACTGATTGAGACAAGTCGAGTTGGTACTTAAGGGCGAAAACCACTGTGAAATCTTTTCACTTCCAAAAGCAATTGCAAAACTTCCAGCAGCAACACAAGCAAGAATAATCTTGCCAAAATGCTGACTTAGAGAGAATGAATTTGTACCTGTACTACGTTTTTTACTTGCCATGTTTCTATCAATACCACTGTCCATATGCAGCTTAACAATCCTGCTTTTTTAAGTATATCGCTTAACTTTCAAATGGTTAAAACATGGTCATCTTTTTTGTAACTCTATTTCTTGTTCGGTAACAGTTTGTTGGCCTTGTGAGGAACTTTCACTATTGAATTGGGTTAATTGCGTATCTTTCATTGAAAACGACCAATCGCTTATGACATGGTTAGCTCCACAAATTTGGATAAAAATATAAACGGAGTCCATTTAATGATCCATTCAAAGATTATTGGTATTGGCGTAATTGCTGGACTGTGCAGTATGGCAGCCTTAGCTGAACCTGCGGTCCAACCCGGTGAGACTTTAGAAAGTTTATCTAAAGTAAAAGTGACTACAACCGTCAATGGCCAACCTGGCTCTATTAGTGATTTAGTTAAAAGTGGTCAAGTACAACCTGTTTCTGCTGCCCCAACAGGTGCTGCTCCTACAGGTGCTCCTATTCCAGCCGATGTACCGCCGGCTCCTCCTGCAGATGTACCACCAGCACCTCCTGCTGGCGCTGAAATGGCTGCTCCGGCACCACAAGACCCAAATACACCGCCACCACCGGCTAACCCGAACCAATCAGCAGACCCAATGGCAAAAGATGGGGCATTGCCAGCAGATGCACCTATGCCACAAGCTCAATAATCAGAGCCATAAAAAAACCAAGACTTATGTCTTGGTTTTTTATTACATCAAATTTCTATATTTCGATTTGACTACCTAACTCCACCACACGGTTGGTTGGAATTTGATAGAAGTCACTCACCGGACTGGTATTACGCTGCATCGAAATAAATAGTTTTTCTCTCCACGGCGACATACCATCACCCACCGAGTGAACAATACGATCGCGCGAAATAAAGAAGCTAATATGCATTAAGTCATATTCAAGACCTAACTGCTCATAAGCTTGCATAAGCGCTTTTGGTACATTCATTTCATCTTTAAAGCCGTAGAAAATTTTAATACGGTAGAAATGTTCAGCTAAAGCTTCTGTTGTAATACGCTCTTCTGGTGCAACAAAAGGTACATCTTCAATCACCACAGTGACCAAGATATTACGCTGATGCAGCACTTTGTTGTGCTTAATGTTATGTAGCATGGCATGCGGTACAACGTTTGGCGTACCTGTCATAAACACGGCATCACCCGGTACCCAGTGCACGCTATTACCAATACTTTTTACAAACAAATCGAGCGACAAAGTATCGTGTTCAAGCTTAGCAAAAGTAAGCTCACGACCACGTTTCCATGTCATCAAGATGGTGACTGCAATACCACCAATGAGTAATGGCACCCAACCGCCTGACAACACTTTAAGTGAAGTTGCTGCGACTAAAACCGACTCTAAAATAAAGAATGGAATAATCAGTAACACCACTTTTGGCCAGCTCCATTTCCACGCTGAGTAGATAAAGATGGAAACCAAAATCGTGTCACACAGCATGGTTAAGGTCACTGCTAAACCATAAGCACTTGCCAAGTTTGAGCTGGTTTTGAAAATCAGAATTAAGATAATAATTGCGATTAAAAGTAACCAGTTTAAGAACGGCACATAGATCTGACCTTCTTCAGACTCAGAAGTATGTTTAATACTTAAACGCGGTAAATAACCCAATTGAATCGCTTGGCGAGCAAGAGAGAATACCCCAGAAATTACAGCTTGAGAGGCAATCACTGTTGCCATGGTCGCCATAATAATCATTGGATAAAGTGCCCACTGTGGCACCAGTAGATAGAACGGGTTTTCAATTGCCGCAGGGTCACGAAGTAACAATGCGCCTTGTCCTGCATAGTTTAAAACCAAGCATGGCAACACCACAAAGAACCACGCAAGACGAATCGGAACAGGTCCAAAATGCCCCATGTCGGCATAGAGTGCTTCACCACCTGTCACTGTTAACACCACAGCACCCATCACAAAAAACGTCATGACTGGATGATGGTAGATAAACTGAATTGCCCAATGTGGACTAAACATGCCGAGTACTATCGGTGTTTGAATGACGCTATGAAGGCCTAATACACCTAAAGAGATAAACCACACAAGCGTAATTGGACCAAAAAACTTACCTACAAAGGCCGTACCATGTTTTTGAACTAAAAACAGCGTCACAATAATGGCAATCGCAATAGGCATAATGAACGGGTCAAAAACGTTGGTTGCAATAGACAACCCTTCGACCGCAGACAATACCGAAATGGCTGGGGTAATAATACCGTCACCAAAGAACAGTGATGCCCCAATAAAACCAATCGCAATCATGTAGATTTTTTTGTTGTCGGCAATTTTTGCTTTACGCAAATTCAATGCGAGTAAGGCCATAATACCGCCTTCCCCATTGTTATCTGCACGCATGACAATGGCGACATACTTGATGCTGATGATCAGCATTAAGCACCAAAAAATAATGGATAAAATTCCTAATACGTTTTCAGGCTGAATTCCCAAACCATGGGCAGCATGGAAGGACTCTTTCAAGGCATAGAGCGGACTTGTTCCGATGTCTCCAAAGACCACCCCAAGAGCTGCCAAAGCCGTGGCAGGCAAGGTCGCTTTTTTGGCCGTATTTTGCATTGTGTAATTAAACCAATATGATTTTTAGCGCAATCTTATCACCTCTATTATTTTTTTTCTGTAATGCTCGTCTTAAATCTTGGCAGAACCTAATTTTTTAGTTACTATCGCACGCCTTGGTGAGGTGTCCGAGTGGCTGAAGGAGCACGCCTGGAAAGTGTGTATACGTTTGCGCGTATCGAGGGTTCGAATCCCTCTCTCACCGCCAGAATTCAAAAAAGACCTAAATCGTTTTGATTTAGGTCTTTTTTATTTTTAATAAAAATTAAAAGTTTAGTTAATAGCTAAATGTTTAGAAACATCCTTAGCGACTTGTACAGCAATATCATCCCATGCTTTATCTAATAAAGCTGTTTGTGAAGTACCACCAATTTTTGGATCCTTTAACTTAGAGTTAAATGTATTCGTCCATTTCTGACCTTTATATTCAAAGGTAGCCACTAAAGTTACATTTGCCACATCAATTGCAGGAGTAATATTGAACATACCAGCTGAGTATTCAAAGCCAGATTTAGCCTTTTCAACCGTAATCGTTAATGGGCTTCCATTTGGTGATAATTTTGCTATCTGAGCAATCGCTTCTTCTATACGACTCGATAGAGCTACGCCTGTAGGAATACGTGTTCTAGAAGCACTTCCTACAAAACCGTCTGCCCCTTGAATATCAATACGTTGAGGGAAAGTATCTGGATTCCATTTGATATGCACAGTATCTTGCACTTTTGGCAGAGCTGATAATTCTGAAACAGACGTATAGTTTAGACGGTTATTAAAAGGTAAATTGATCGCGCACCCTGTTAATGTAGTTGCTAATACTAATGCACTTAAACTGAGTAGTTTTTTCATACTTTGAATCTCATGAGTTTTAAAAAATAAAAATTGGTTATCTCGAATTAACTTAATCCAAATCGAACACTTCTAATGACTCTACATAAGGCAAAATAAGATATTCATGATGAGATAAATGTTGTTCTAGCGAGTGATGCGTTGTTTGATTGAATTGATAAAAGCTGCTCAACTCATTAAGTAATTGAGGCGTTTTATTTGCATCAAATTTTGGTGTTTTCATAAAGAATAATAAGCTTGCCCCTAAACCCACATACTCTAAGCCATAGTTTTGATCTAAATGCTCAATCAAGCTAAAAGATTCAAAAGGGTTCAAATCACAACTAAAATATCCATTGAGGCATGCTGCAAATTTTTGAGTTTCAGTTTGACTATTGACTAACTTTACTTGAATAACGGCATCTAAAATTTTGTCGGGTTCAGCATTAATCTGTAGCAGAGTTGCTTGATCTTCATCGCTATACTTAAGTTTTTTAGGCAAGTCATTAAAGCCTATATAATTTTCTGGCTTTAATAATTGTTCAATGTGATATTGAAGCTCTAAAGGTCGAGTATTTTCCCAACTTGCTTCACTGTCATCTTCAACGAGTTCTGTGGTATCAAAATAAAGCCCATCTCCCATTGAAGCATGCATGGAAGTGTATTGGCACTGTCCTATATCTTCTAAAAGTAATAATACTTTTTTAGGTAAATGCTTCTGCTTAACTTCTGAATATAAGTTAGTAACATCCTTCCATGAGCTGATTTCACTGATTGTTGCGTAGCATATTAATTCATGAGCATCGTCAGTTATAAGGGAATTTTCTTTTTCTTTAATATCAAGAATAGTCATAAATTTTTAAATTTAATCTATATTTAGCGGACATTTATATCATAAATAAACTGTATATTTAACTTAAAACCTTAATGTAACTTTTTAAAAATCTTCTACATAAGAAGCCCAAACTCTCACGTTTAGGCCTCCCTCTTAAAAATTTACTCATACAACGCTAATAACTTCTGAACATACTCAATCGCATTATTTGCTACGTCTTGATGAGTCGGAACATCGTCATCTTCTGAAGGGTTAGTGTCTAAACCATAAAATGCATGAAGTGGTTGATAGTCCGCCCCAACATATAAAGCAGTGAGCTGAAAAGAACTAAAAACTTGGTCCAACGTAAGTTTATATTCACCCTGCTCTGAATAAATATGTTCTTGACCCCCCGCAGATACAGCCAGCATAAACTTCTTATTTTTAACCTTGTCACCTGTTGAACCGTAAGCCCATCCATATGTTAAAACTTCATCAAGCCATTGTTTCAAAAGCGGCGGACAGTTAAACCAATACACTGGAAATTGAAAAACTAAATTTTCGTGTTCTTCTACAAGCGCTTGTTCTTTGGCAACGTCAATTACGCCATCTGGGTAGGCTTGATAAATCTGGTGAACCGTAAATTGGTCTGGGTATTTTTCCAATTCCTCTACCCATCTTTTATTTACAACTGATTGTTCTATGTGAGGATGGGTAACTATGACTAATGTCTTTTTCATTATAAAAACACTCTTATCGGAAAGTTGATAAATCGATTATAGAAGTGTGCTTTCCTAAATATAAGTACGGTAATTTATGTTATATACTATACTAAAAGATAGTGTAGATTTTTAAAATGACCGAGTGTGTTCCATCAAATACGCCATTAGAAGATACGGGTTTTGGATATACCCTTTCTTTGATTAATGGCAAATATAAAATGATTATTATGTATTGGCTGTATGAAAAAAATGTCATGCGTTTCAATGAGATGCAACGCTGCATTGGCAACATTTCATTTAGAACACTCAGCAATACACTCAAAGAGTTAGAAAGAGACGAACTTATTATTCGTAAAGAATATCCTCAAATTCCACCAAAAGTTGAATATCGGCTTTCGGAAAGAGGACAGTCTTTAATTCCTTTGTTAGATATGATGTGCCAATGGGGCGAGCAAAATAAGCCATCTTAGTTTTATAGACTTGAAGTGATACTCAATATGAGAAATGAATTAAGAGAAATTTTTATTAACGGATGCGACGAAAAAATAGAAAAGAAGGGAGACAATGTCGGTCTATCTTTTTATGCGTTTTTTAAAAATAAAAATGACAACCCTGAGCTACTGATGGAAGCAGCGCATTGGTGGATTATGGAGCATAAGCTAGATCACTTCGAGAAAGCTGTGAAGATTAAACAATTGGTTTTGAGTGGGCAGTAAAAGTTAGAGTGAAAGACTATTCTGAAAGAGGATAGTCTTTAATTTTTATACTAGAGATAAAGTGAGAAAGGTTAAAAATGTTTATAGATGCTTTATCTAGTTTTCTTGAAAAATTAGCCTCAGAAAAAGATTTAGATGAATGGTATTTATCTACTTTCATTGATGAAAATGTTTGTTCGCTATTACCAGCAGAAGCTTTTGAATTTTCTTCACATGTTATAAAGCTTATTAAAAATGACGCTCAGCCAGAATATACCTATGAATTACTAACAATTTTATTAGCACTCCAACATCAATCTGGCACAACTCAGGTGCCTGAAATTCTAAAAAATAGTCCTAATTTTTTTGATGAAATTATTAAAAAGAATCCTGAAAAATATATTTTAAATTTAGCTCATGAGTTGGCTCAAAATTATCGAATCATGAACTTTCAGAGTAATTAAATAATAATCTAATTCATACATAAAATAGGATTAAAAAATTTCTATTCATTTTTGTATAAAAGCCCAACTCCCGTCGGGCCTTCCCCCTCAAACCCGACTTAGAAAATAATCAATCAAATATTCCCTTTCATCGGTTTGATTTGATCCTAAAAGCTGCACCATCGCGCCATCGACCACAAATAAAAACATATGCGCATCTTCAACTGTAGCCGCAGGTTTTACAGTTAAAAGCAGTTTATGAATTTCCTGTATAAGCCAATTTCGATAATCAACCACCACTTTATAAGCCGAGGGATAATGTTTTTCTATTTCAAAAATTGCTTTAAAGGGCAAACGATAAAACCCATCTGAGTCAGCATGCAAAAAGAAAATTTTCTTGAGTTTATCGAATACCATCAGTTTGCTGTACGAATGGATCGTGGTAAATACCTCTTCTTTTAAAGCGTCTGTTTGAAAAGTTAAGCTCATCTGAATGAGTCTTTCTTTTGAGTGGAAGTAGTTGTAAAAGGTAGCTTTGGGAATTTGGGAGTCGGCAATAATTCGGTCTACCCCTACCTTATGAAACCCATATTGGTTAAATAAATCTTTTGCCGTGTGGAGCACTCGCAATGCTCTAAATGAAGCTTCTAAATTTTTCATGTATATCGCTTAAAATAATTTTTTGTTGTAAATAAAAGAGATAGAAATGCCGTCGCTCTTAAATTGAGCGCTAAAAACAGGCATGCAAAAGCCGCACAAAAATGGTGTGCTCGCCTATCTCGGGTTTTATTGTTGCTATGTTTTTTTAGTCGTAATGACCTATGGCTTAAGACCTAGAGTCGGTTAAACCGTTTTAAAGACCAGTTGGGTATAGAGTCAAAGATTTTGGCAAAGGTTGCCAATGAGAGAGATGAAATAGTACGCATAATGGCGAACTCCTTGTGTATTAAAGAAGAACTACCACGATTACTGCTAAATAATGGTGGCAGAACGAAGGGGGTTAGCAGACTGGTACACAAGGACCCAGCACGCGCAAGCGCGTCCCCCTCCGTCCTACCATAGAAAAAAGGGGGACGTAAGGATCCAGTACTGAAAAGCAAGCTTTTAGTACTCTTGTGTAAAAGGGTCTGCTAAAACCCACTGGTAATTTGACCAGCAGGCAAAGGATAATCCGCGAGTTTTTGAGTGTCAATGTAAGGTTGAATAGAAATTGGTTAAATAATTATTGTTGTTTATTCAATTAGATATTTAAGCTAAAAAGACCTTCAACTTAAATTTAACGATGTCATGATAATAATAAAAATGTAGGATAGTGAATTATGACTGAGTGCATGATTTGAATAGGTAATTAATAATGATAATAAAGGGACCTCCCACCAGTTCAGAAGAATACCAACTTATCTTTCAATGGCTTGATGAGCGCTTTCACTATTCTATTGGGGCGATGGCCTTTCTTGCTCAAACACAAGCGACCAATACCGAGTGGCAACTCTTACGTTTGTATGACTCACAAAACGTCAAGCAACTGCTAGGAGTCGCGGTTATTCTTGCTGGCAGCACCTGTTTTTGGGTTCCATCAGAGGCATCATCTGGATCATTACTGTGTACATCAATTTTACAGCTTCAACCGCGTCGGATCGTAACTACTGCAATCGGGCGGGACTTATTACATGCCGAGATAAAACAAAAAGGGCGTATTTCAAAAGAATATGATCAATGGATCATGGTTTGCTCACACCAATT
Source organism: Acinetobacter sp. 1130196 (assembly GCF_000588095.1). NCBI lineage: Bacteria > Pseudomonadati > Pseudomonadota > Gammaproteobacteria > Moraxellales > Moraxellaceae > Acinetobacter > Acinetobacter sp. 1130196. Next base: position 12,312 of record NZ_JFWX01000009.1, read on the forward strand.
TTCTGAAGCTCAAGGACGCTTGGCTGAACTTTCGGATATTGCCCGCCTTAACAAATATCAGCATCTATACAATAAAGAGCGCTCAGTAAATGAAACACCTGACTGGGCATCTCTAATTCAACAACAAAAAATTATTGTGCTTGAAGCAGATCAACAGATCGTTTCGATTGTGCGTTTAGGCATAGAAACTGATCGACTCGTTTCTATTGGTGGCACATATACCTTCCCTGCTTATCGTCGAAAAGGTTTTGCTGAACGCGTCTTAAAATTTGCAGTTAATCGGATTGTTGCAACGAGACGAATTGCCCACTTAATTGTCGACGTTGATAACACCCCAGCGGTTACCCTTTATCGCCAAATGGGTTTTGAATGCGTAGAGTCGTCTTACATTGCTTACCCAGAGTATTTATAAAAAATTATTCATTTTCAAACCGCTTAAATGAACAGATTGATCGCGCTATAAATAAAAGCTACAGTAAATAAAGTTTGAATTTTATAACTTTAAATAAATTGATAACGCATGCAGGCAAAGACATGGAAACCATACATGATTTTTATCGCCGCTTTTCTTTAACAAGAGATAGCGATTACTCGGTTCCATCAACCTCGTTTGGACATTTTAACGTGTTCCAACGCGATGCCTGCTCGTTCCTCACGCCTTATAGCCGCCGCGATTATTATAAAATTTCACTGGTTTTAGGCACAGGCGAACTTCACTATGCCAACCGCTGGATACGAGTCGACCGCCCTGCTTTACTTTTTTCAAACCCAATGGTGCCCTACGCATGGGAAATTAATTCGCCCGAACAAGCAGGCTGGTTTTGTCTATTTACCGAAGAGTTTGTAAACCAAGAATCGAGACAAAGCTTTTTAAAAGACTCACCGTTATTTAAAGTCGACGGCGACCCGCTATATTTTTTAAATGACCAGCAGGTTGATGAAATTTCATTTATTTTCAAAAAGATGATGAATGACATAAATTCAGACTATATTCATAAATACAACGTTTTAAGAAACTATTTGCACCTACTTGTGCACGAAGCCATGAAAATGCAACCGACCCAACAGTTTGAAAAACATAGTAATGCTGCGGTTCGCATTTGCCACTTATTCTTTGAGCTATTAGAACGCCAGTTCCCGATCGACTCGCCACATTTTCAGCTTAAACTCAAAACTGCAAATGACTTTGCCTATGGCTTGTCTGTGCATGTGAACCATTTAAACCGCGCTGTAAAAGAAGCCACAGGGAAAACCACGTCTGAGCATATTAGCTCACGCATTACGCAAGAAGCCAAAGCGCTGCTACAACACACCAGTTGGAATATTTCCGAAATTGCCTATAGCTTAGGTTTTGAATATTCAGCGTATTTCACCAATTTCTTTAAGAAAAATACCGGCTTTTCGCCTAAAAAGTTCCGTGAAGACTGTGTGGCCTAAAAGCAGATTGTTTGAATTTTATAATTATTGGTTTGAATGTTATACGTCAGTTTGAGCCAAAGCATTTTATAGTTTTTCTACTCAAGTGATTTTGCAAAAAGAGTGTGAAAAATGAAATATAGAACTTTAGGACAAACAGGCGAAAAAGTATCAGCACTTGGTTTAGGTTGCATGGGAATGAGCTTTGCCTATGGTGCCTCAGACGACACACAAAGCATTGCCACTCTAGAAAAAGCATTAGACCTCGGCATTAACTTTTGGGACACCGCCGACATGTACGGCAACGGCGCAAATGAAGTTTTGCTCTCAAAAGTTTTAGAAAAACATCGCGACAAAGTATTCTTGGCGACCAAATTTGGCTTCCGTTATAAAGAAGACAACCTTAACCCACAAAACTCTTTAGAGTCTTATATCGACGGTTCTCCAGAGTGGATTAAAGTTGCGGTCGAAAACAGTTTAAGACGCTTAAATACAGACGTGATTGATTTGTATTATGCGCACCGCATAGACCCGAATGTTCCAGTTGAAGATACCATTGGCGCAATGGCTGACTTGGTCAAACAAGGTAAAGTTCGTTATTTAGGACTCAGTGAAGCGTCGGCTGAAACCATCCGTAAAGCACATGCGATTCACCCAATTGCAGCGGTTCAACATGAATACTCGCTACTTACTCGTGAGTTCGAGCAAACCCATTTGCAAACCATTCGCGAGTTAGGCATTAGCCTTGTGCCGTATTCACCGCTGTCGCGTGGTTTAATCACCAATACGCTTGATGTGGGTAGCCTAGACGAAAACGATTTCCGTCGTCAGTTACCACGCTATCAAGGTGATAACTGGAAAAATAACCAAAGCTTGGCGCAAGCATTTAGCGAGTTTGCCCAAAGCAAAAATGCGACAGCGGCTCAACTGGCTTTGGCTTGGATTTTGGCGCAAGGTGACGACATTATTCCAATTCCGGGTACGCGTAAAATTGAGCGACTTGTAGAAAATGCTGGCGCTGTAGACCTTCATTTAACAGCAGCAGATTTGGCAGAAATTGAAGCGATTATTGCGAGATACCCAAATATGGGCGCACGCTATAACGCTCAGCAACTCGCTGCGGTCAATCACTAAAATATAAGTCATAAAAAAAGTCCGACTCAGTGTCGGACTTTTTTTATTTAGTCTTTGCTATATGTGCCTTGTTGGCGTCCACCCTGCCAGACTGCATCTAATGATTTATCCGCAATCGTTAGGCTTTCAGGAAAAATACTTAAATCCTTTTTAAATTTGGCTTCTGGTTTTAAACCAATACAGTCACCGTTTTTCCACCATGTGCCTTCGGCATATTGGTCTAACGCGCCCACTGCAAGCATCCATTTAAACTTGCCATCTGGTTGAAGTAAAAGTTCCGAACCGACTTCCATCACACCATGTAAATAATAGTGCCCACTCCACGCCTGATCGGCTTTTTGGAATTTCACTTCTTTACATGTTGTATTTGCTACATCTGCATACACCTGAGCAGACACAATAAACGTCGAAAGAAGTAGTAAACGTGCAAATATATTTTTCATTATTTAGTTCCTATAATTTTTAAGATTATTTTCCAGACTCAACTTTTAAATAAGTGCCATCAGCATAAACGTTATGTCCAAAGCCACAGCCCGAGTTGCCCTCGTTTTGTTTGACCTGAATATAATTTCCTAATTTCGCACTCGTTTTAAAGTCGAGCTGAATGCGGCAGTCTTCGTCTTTATAAATGGTTTGTTTGGCATTAGACGGCATTTTGGTATCGAACTGCCCCATGTTTGGGCCATAAATTAAACTTCGTAAACCCATATAAACACCCGAATAGCCAATGGCATATTGGCCCTGCTTACGACTTACCGTAATTTGATCCCACTCACCAAAACCTGAGTAACGAACATACTCACCCGACAGGTCATTTGAGGTTTTAGATGCAGGCAATTGCTGAAGGTTAAACTGGCTAGATTTTGATTTTTCATCGAGCATAAACCATGCTCTTGCCCAAAGTGGCTGACCCAATTTGGCATAGGCCAAACCTACGTTATTGTTAGCAACTTCAATATCACGGTCGGTAAATTTAACTGTGGTTCCATCTTCATTGGCTTTACAAAAAGCAGTCCAAGAAGCTTGGTTATGAAAGTTTTCGAGCGCTTTTTTATATTGTTTTTGGTCGTAGTTTTTCTTACCTAAGCTTGCGTATTGCTTCACTTTATTACAGCCTTGTTGTAATTCTTGTTCATAAGAAAACTCAGCATGAGTTACCGTTAAAGCTGAAAGTGTAAGAACCGCGCAACCTGTAATAATCGATTTAATCATTTTTAAAATTCTTTAATAATTAACTAATTATATAATATGAGTTAGCGCTATAAATCACAATTATTTGAAACAAAAGTCTATGAGAAGTGTTTAGTTTTTTATAAAACTGGTTAAATCCATACAGAATAAACTACTGTAAATATTCAACCTTAACTGGTTATTTTAATTGAATATTCCTCCAAAAAATCATGTAGACTGCATGCGTAAAATTTAGGAAGAATTATAAGAGTGAATAATTTAATTATTGGAACCCTATTTGCACTGTGTGCAGCGGCTTTAAATGCGTCGATTGGTGTAATTAGTAAATTACTCATGCATAGTGGTTTAAACCCACAAGACATTGCCTTTTTAAAAACCATTATCGCCTTTTTCTTTTTAAGTGTTTTTTTATTTAAAGTGCCTGTCAGCCAAAAGATTGCGTACATTAGCAGCACTCCAAGTAAGCTCAGCGTTTTTACTCAAATTGCTATATGCGCTTTTTTAGGAATTTTCTCGCTATTCTTTTTTGAAACCATTGCCTATAACCATGGTGCTGCCGCCAATGTCGTGGTGGTACTCATGGCTTCGGCTGCTATTTCTGCCCTATTTTTTGGTCGGTTCATTTTAAAAGAAAGCATCTATATTCATTCGCTTATTGGAACATTATTGGCGGTTGCCGGGATTAGTATTATTTCGTGGAAAGGTGAAAATAGCCTTTTAATGCTGATTAATGCTTCTATTGCGGGTACGGGTTATGGCTTATTTTCAGTTTTAGTGAAAAAATTCAAATTAAACGGCGGGCTGTTTCTAACTAAGTATTTATTGCTATTTGGTAGTGTTTATCTTGCAGTTCCGTTTTTAATCAACTTGCATAGCATTAATTTTAGTACCGATATTGTTTTAGGTTTGATTGGTTTAGCGGTTCTGCCAACCATACTCGGCTTTTTCTGCACCACCAAAGCGTTGTCTTATATGAGTGCAGCAAAGGTGCAAGTGACCGAACTTTCTGAACCAATTTTTGCAGCGCTCATGGCTTGGGTTTTCATTCATGAGCAGCCGACCTTATCGTTTTTATATGGTGCGATTTTTATTATTTCAGGCATCTTTTTAATGAATAAAGCACCGAAATCAAACTAGCCAATTTCATCAATTTCGTTGGCGTGGTGGCAAGCCACTTGCACCACACTGGCAAAGTTAATCGCCATTTGTGAAGGGGCATGTTTCTTATAGGCAAGCCCTAAACCTACCGTAGGTATGGGTGCTTTCAAAGAGCGATAAGCCACACCCTGTATTTGCAATTGTTTGGTCGACTCTGGCACCAAAGACACGCCTAAGTTTGCAGACACCAACGATAAAATTGACACAATTTGCGGAGCGTTTTGTCCAATTTTAGGTTCAAAGCCGCGCTCATGGCAGGCTTGTTTTATCGCATCAAAAAGCCCTGCACTTACTGACGGTGGCGAGACAATAAAGTCAAGCTCTCGTAGTGCGGTTAAATCAATTTCTTGTGTTGAATCGTCCAGTTTAAAAGACTCGGAAGGTAAAGCCGCAATAAGTGGCTCAGCCAATAATTCTTGAAGTATAAGACTGTCCGGCATATTACGTGGCGAACGAATAATCGCGACATCTAAACGGTCTTCAAGCAATAAATCGATGAGCAACAAGGTATTGGCTTCTTCAAGCTTTAAATCCACTTTAGGATATTGCTGCTGAAAATAGCGAACGCATTTAGGAATGAGAGGGTTCAGCATTGAAGTGCCTGTAAAACCTAATCGTAATTGGCCGACTTCGCCATTTGCTACCTGTTTAACAAGGTTTGCTGCATCTTCTACACGCTGCTGTACTGGCTGTATCGCATTTAAAAAGGCAAGCCCCGCTTCGGTCAGCTCCACCCCATGAGGCGAACGGATAAATAAATCTGCACCTAGCTCTTCTTCTAAGTCCCGTATTTGCATGCTTAAAGGCGGCTGGCTCATGTTTAAGCGCTGCGCAGCTTTGGTAAAGTTTTTTTCTTCTGCTACCGCTAAAAAGTAGCGTATATGCCTAAGTTCCATTGCTATATATAAAACATATCATGACCTATTGTTAAATATATTAGAAAAATACCTTCTAAATTGCTAATTTTAATTCATCGAATTTTCTCGATGCAGCATGCCCAAAAGCACTGCTCTTTCTTTCTGTCATGGTCATGATATGAGCTCTTCATCTACATCCAGTACTTTAAACACTGAGGCAACGTCTGTTCTTTCCCGCGAGTGGATTCACAAAGGGACTAAAGCCTATAAGCATGCAGGTTTCGCCTTGTTCCTTGTAGGTTTTGCCAGCTTCTCCCTCATTTATTGTGTGCAGCCACTGTTGCCTGCCTTTAGCCAAAGCTTCCAGATTAGTCCTGCAAGTAGCTCGTTGGCACTGTCATTAACGACTGCTTTTTTAGCAATTTCGATTGTGCTATCGAGTGCCTTTTCACAAGCGATTGGCCGTCGCGGTGTAATCTTTACGTCCATGCTGTGTGCAGCAATTTTAAATATTGTCTCGATGTTTACACCGAACTGGCACAGTTTGCTGATGGCACGTGCGCTAGAAGGTTTATTACTCGGCGGTGTACCCGCAGTGACAATGGCTTGGATTGCCGAAGAAATTGCACCTGAGCACCTCGGTAAAACCATGGGGTTATATATTGCAGGGACAGCCTTTGGTGGCATGATGGGCCGTGTCGGCATGGGTATTTTGGTTGAATATTTTTCATGGCGCACCGCTTTAGGCTTGCTTGGCGCAATCTGTTTTATTTGCTCAATTGCCTTTTTAAACTTACTGCCTGCTTCGCGTAATTTTGTGCAGAAAAAAGGGCTCAATTTAGGCTTTCACATGCAAATGTGGCGCGCTCATTTAAGCAATACTAAATTATTACGCCTGTTTGCGATTGGTTTCTTGCTCACCAGTGTGTTTGTGACTCTGTTTAACTACGCGACTTTCCGCTTAAGTGGCGCGCCTTATTCACTGAGTCAGACACAAATTAGCCTTATTTTCTTGTCGTATAGCTTCGGTATGGTGTCTTCATCGTTGGCAGGTAGCTTAGCCGATCGCTTTGGTAAAAAAACCATGATGATGAGTGGCTTTGCGCTCATGATTATAGGTAGCCTCATGACCCTACTCAGTTCGCTTTTTGGCATTATTATTGGGATTGCCTTTATTACCACAGGCTTCTTTATTACCCACTCACTCACCAGTAGTTCAGTTGGTGTTGAAAGCAAACAAGCCAAAGCTCATGCCAGTTCGCTTTACTTGCTGTTTTACTATATGGGATCAAGTATTGTCGGCTCGGCGGGCGGTTGGTTCTGGTTACACGGTGGCTGGAGTGCGATTGTAGCTTTGACTGTTGTACTGTCATTATTGGGAATATTTTTAGTGGTTTATACCGCACATGCGAAAGCGCATTAATTGATACATGAAAGGAAAATTACATGTCGAGTTTATTTGTTTATGGCACTTTAGTCCCTGGTCGCCCTAATGCGCATATACTTGAAAATATTGGCGGCCAGTGGGCAGAAGGTTGGGTAAACGGAACCCTACGTCATGAAGGTTGGGGAGCAGATTTAGGCTATCCGGGAATTGTACTCGATGATAGTGCTAACCAAGTGCAAGGTTTTGTTTTTAGCTCGGAACATCTAGATGCAAACTGGAAATTACTGGATGACTTTGAAGGCGAAGAGTACGAAAGAGTACCTGTTCGTGTCACTTTAAATAGTGGTGAACATGTTGATTCTTTTATTTATATGTTGAAGCCTTAGGCCATTTTTAAAGCTCAAACGCATAAGCGCTTAAAAATTGATAGAAAAAATCCAAATGCTCATTTTTTGGCTTGTATTTTTTTTAAGAAACTGTAAAATTCACTCCACATCGCCGGCATAGCTCAGTTGGTAGAGCAACTGACTTGTAATCAGTAGGTCCACAGTTCGAATCCGTGTGCCGGCACCATCATTAAACCTCATGAATATTTGATTTATGGGGTTTTTTGTTGTTTGTAGGTTTTGAAATATAGCTTTTAGCTATGTTGCCTTAGACGAAAAAGAGATTCGTTAATAAGAAATGAAAAAAGCCCAACTTCCTGTTGGGCTTTTTTCGTATTTCGTTACTAGGTATACATCCTGTAATACCTCACGTCCTGATGCCTAAACTTATTATTGTTGTTTTACGTTTTGGAACTTCCTGTTCCTGATGAGTTCATCATAGGCAATTCACTAGGTCATAGAAAGACGTCAATTTCCTGAATGAATGTAGGAAAAAGCGTACGAGCTTGTCAGAACAGCTACCCTTCTTTCTTCTTCTCTATCATTTTTTCAAAATGTTTAAGGTTTGGGTTCAACATGTCCCAAGCATAGGCCTGACTCACAAAAACCTCCGCTTTAGGGTGATAGACACTTGGGTCATCCAAAGTACCTGCGCGTATCGAGATCATTTCAGGAACAAGTTCAGGTAAACCAAAAAGCTGAGAACCACAAGTCGGGCAAAAAGCTCTTTTAATAGGACGGCCAGAAGAACCGACGGTCTCAAAATATTTAAGTTCGCCAGTTATTTTCAATTCAGATTGATGAAAAAAAGCGATGGGCGCATAGGCCGAACCTGTGGCTTTTTGGCAATCTCGACAATGGCAATTAAAACTATAACGTGGCTCTGCATCGCTTTGATAGCTTACAGCTCCACATAAACATGATCCTTGATATTTAACTGACATGGCACATCCTATTTTTTTATTGCTGTTATTTGAATATAACGGACATATCCATATTGATAGAGTTGTTGGCACAACTTTGCAGTCATTTGAATTTTAAACTTTGCCAACCCTCGACTATGGCTTTGTCCTTGTTGATTTCGAATATATTGTGAAAAACCTAATAATACCTGTTCTGACAAATCTTCGATTTTAATATCTGTAAAACCTTGTTGTTCCAAGGTAGTTTTCAGTATGTCTTCGGTTGGCACAGCCTCCCAAGTGACATCGGCTGCCTTAAGTAAATAACGGTGCTTTTGTTCTTGAAAGGCCGTCATGTTTTGACATGAGTCGGCACGCATTAAGTAATGAAAACCTAATCGTCCTTTTGAATTTAAAACTGGAGTAACCGTATCCAGAAATGAATTTAAATGACTGTGATAAGCTGCATCGATACATAAAATGACATCGAAGCATTGTTTAAATTCAAATTGTTTTAAATTTAAAAATGAACCGCAGAAAACCTGACTTATTTCAGGAATAAGTTTTTGAATTTTATTAACACACGAGGCTTGTAGTTCAACTGCACTGAGGCTTTTGGGGTGATAGTACTGTAACCAGTGCAGCAAACTTGCGCCCTGCCCACAGCCTAAATCAAGTAAATGATCTTTTGAATTTAAATTGACAGCTTGTGCCAAATGGTCAGCCAATTGGCGACAAGCTTCACGGTAGCTTTGGGTATTTTGCCAAAAACCCAAATTTGTCCAAGCAAGCTCTTCACTATCCCCCAAACTTGATGCATCAATTGCATATTTATGGGGAACGAGTCGAGAAAGAGCTGCTCGAACTTTTGCTTTCACAATTTTAGTAACCGAGTTCTGGGGCAACTTCAACCTTAGGCTTTAATCCTACAAATGGTAAAGGTGCACCTAAGATTTCAGCAATATGCATTGCTGAAGTCACGGCTGATTCTAAAATTGGCAAACCATCACATGACCATGAACCACAGTAGAATACTTTACGGTTTGGTTCTAAGTGACGTTGCTGTAGCTCTTTGTTTAAAGCAATGGTTTGTGAGTCTACAACTGCACGCGTTAAGGTCACTTTTGAAATGATTTTTTTAGGGTCAATATCAGTCACTGGACGCCAAGTCTGGAATACAGGATTTTTACCCACAAGCGATGGCTCTACCGCGTTCATCCAAACCGTAAACTGCTGACGAGTAAACTTACGGTCCATCATATAGCTCAGCACTGACCAGTCTTTACGGCGTGGCGGCATCACTGTTGCGTCTGTATGAATAACCAAATCACCTTGTTCAAAGCGGAACTGTTTAAGCAGATTCATATCTTTTGCAAACTGTTCAGGATTTAAGAACTCTTCAAGTTTTGAAGTTGGTGTCGCCACAATAACGCGGTCAAATGTACCTTGGTCACCTTTCTCATTTTCGACCAGAACCTTTTCACCTTGTAGCTCAACTTTTTTAATTGCCGAACCGCTATGGATATCAATGCCTTTAATTAAGCTGTCTACAAACGCAGGTGTACCACCTTTCATACGCAAGAGCATGTCGCCATCGGTTAAATGACGCAAAAACTCAAGAAGGTTTTTCGCAGGCCAGTCACCAATTGTTTTTGGGTTACATGTACAAATCGTATAAAGCACCGGCATCACTACACCATGCCAGAATACTTCTTCAATATCGTTCTGATTAATAAATTCAGCGAGAGTAATATCTTGATTTTTAGATTTAAAGAACTGGTGAATCGCGGTTTTTAGTTGCAACATCCCTTTAACAAGACGCCAGCCATATTGCTGAATGCCTTTACGGTTATTGATAATCGGGAAATTACCAATACGACTACGAGATGTGGTTAGCCATGTTTCCGTACGATCTTCGAATAACCAGCTACAAGACATGTAGGTACGTACTGGAAAAGTTTTAATACCTAGGTGTGCAGCAAGGCTGAGTGTGTTTTTCCATAGATGCGGGTTCATAACACGCAATGGTGCATCAATAATCCCACCATCGAACTCAATGCTATGACTGTCCATTCCCCGGCCAGGAAGTGCTTCAAATATCGTGATTGTATGTCCTGCATCTTTCAGGATTCTTGCTGCTGCAAGTCCTGCCATTCCACTGCCAATAATTGCGATATCCAAAATGATGTCCCATTTTTCGAGAATTTTTTTGATTATCACTCATACCCTAAAAAAACACCGTATTAAAAACTACCAGATTTTTATTTTTTGCATCAATTTATATAGAAGAATTTAAACGAATTAGTGAAGCTGTCGTTCATAAAATTTTACAAAAGAAGATGAGTGTATAAAAACCTATATTTTTTAAAAATTTAAAAAAATTCTTTTAAATAAAATGAGATAATTTAACTATATTTATATCATTCGTTTTACAAGCAATCCTTTTTGCGATATCATGGCATCATAATAATGAGAACTAAATCACACAAAACAATGCCGAAACAATAATGATATCCATCATAAAAATAGAAACTTTACAGCGAAAAAGCCCGCTATTCACACTTGATAGCGGGCTTTTTATTACTTTGCTTTTAAAGATTTTTAAGAACAGCTTAGCAATTTATGCTTCTTGCATGATTGAACCGAATTTTCCACGATTAAAATCATCAATCGCTTCCATAATCTCGGCTTTGGTATTCATGACAAATGGTCCATAGCCTTCAATTGGCTCATTGAGTGGTTGACCAGTCAACACTAGGAATTTAGTGTCTTCTTCAGCATTTAAGCTAAACTCAACTCCCTCACGAGATAAAATCGCAACGGTTTTACCTTCAAGACGGTTTGTATCATTAATGACAACCGCACCCTCTAATATCACCACAAGGGTGGTATGCCCTTCAGGCACATAAAGGGTATGTTTTTGGCCTTTGACCAATTTACCATCCCATACGTTTAATGGACTAAACGTCGTTGCTGCACCTTTTGCATCTGCATATTCACCTGCAATCACACGCAAATGGCTACCGTGCTCGTCTAGCGCAATGTCTGGAATATCTTTGGCTTCAATCGCTTGATATTTTCCAGGGGTCATTTTTGAATGTGAAGGTAAATTTACCCACAATTGCACCATTTCAAACAAGCCGCCATGCTCTGCAAATTCAGGAGAATGGAACTCTTCGTGTAACACTCCTGCACCCGCAGTCATCCATTGCACGTCACCGGTTTTAATGGTTCCGCCACCACCACTTGAGTCTTTATGTGTCACTTCACCTTGGTAGGCAATCGTCACAGTTTCGAAGCCACGGTGAGGATGTGACCCTACACCTTGTTGTTCGGTGGTTGGTGAGAAGTTATAAGGCGCTGCATAATCCAGTAACAAAAATGGGCTTAGGGTTTGGCCTAAACGGTCATAAGAGAACAGGTTATATACAGGGAAACCATCACCAACCCAATGCATGTGGTTATTTTGATATGCACCAAGAAATTTCTTCATCTGATCTCTCCTATATATGTAGGATTTTCTTGAACTGAGAGTAATTTTACGCCTCAATAATTGCAGTTTATAGATCAGGATTAGCAACACATTATTTCATATATGAGACAATCATAAAGTTTGCGGTATTCTTTAAAAGATCGTCCTATTTTTAAAATTCTTAATCCTATTTTTTAGACTTAATCACGACAATAAACTCAACTAGCATAATTTTAGGCACAAATGACCTACTTAATAATTTTGATTATTTATTTTGATAACATGAGGATATAAAAATGGCTCAAGATTACGTACGTTTAGACAAGGATAATGCTGCGGTTCTTTTAGTTGACCACCAAGCAGGTTTACTTTCTTTAGTTCGAGATATCGACCCTGATAAATTTAAAAATAATGTATTAGCGCTTGCAGATGCAGCAAAATATTTTAACTTACCGACGATTTTAACGACCAGTTTTGAAAATGGTCCAAACGGTCCTTTAGTTCCAGAACTAAAAGAACTTTTTCCAGATGCACCATTTATTCCACGTCCTGGTCAAATTAATGCATGGGATAATGAAGACTTCGTAAAAGCAGTTAAAGCGACAGGTAAAAAACAGCTAATTATTGCAGGTGTGGTGACCGAAGTTTGTGTCGCATTCCCTGCACTATCTGCACTCGCAGAAGGCTTCGAAGTGTTTGTGATTACTGATGCTTCTGGTACTTTCAATGAATTAACCCGTGATGCTGCTTGGGACCGTATGTCAAAAGCAGGTGCTCAGCTAATGACTTGGTTTGGTATGGCATGTGAGTTACACCGTGACTGGCGTAATGATGTAGAAGGCTTAGGTGCTCTCTTCTCAAATCATATTCCTGATTACCGCAACCTAATGACAAGCTATAGCTTTAATACATCGCAAAAATAAGCTGAATTGCTAAGATTAGAGTGCTTAAGCGCTCTAATCTTAAATTTAAATGGATTGATCTGACATTGATAAGCTCTTTTGATGATTTTTATTATTTCTATTTAGTCGTAAAACACGGCGGCTTTAGTGCGGCCAGTGAAGCTGAAAATATTAGTAAGTCCAAACTCAGCCGACGCATTATTGACCTTGAAAATAAATTTAATGTCAGCCTGATTCAAAGAACAACCCGCCATTTTAAAGTGACCGATTTAGGCCAAGAGTTCTACGAAGAATGCTGCAAAGTTATTGCCCAAGTTGAATGCGCAGAAAACGTTTTGTTAAAACAAAAAAGTGAGCCTCAAGGACTAGTAAAAGTCAGCTGCCCACCTTTAATGATGCATTTTCAAATTAGAAAAATTTTAAATCAGTTTCTAAAAACCTACCCTAAAGTTGAAATATCGCTTGAGCTAACCAGCCGCCGAGTTGATATCTTGCATGATGACATCGACCTCGCGATTCGGACCAATTTCGAACCGAATGAAGATTCGAATTTAATTGTTCGTGATGTGATTAAAACCGATCACTGTCTAGTGGCTTCGCCTGAATTACTGCAAGGCCGAACTATTGAACATTATTCTGAATTACAAGACTTTCCAAGTATTAGTTTAGGCACTCAAAAGCAAAATTATATTTGGCATTTATGCAATATTCGAAATGGTGAATCGGTTGATGTACTTTATCAACCACGAATCAAAAGTAATGATTTGGCTGGTGTTTATTATTCTGTGATGGATGGTTTAGGTATTGCTGACCTGCCCTTTTTAACCGTTGAATCGGAAATTCGTAAAGGCACACTGGTTCATATTCTTCCTGACTGGAAGTCGAATATTGGCATGCTACAACTGGTTTATGTGTCCCGAAAAGGCCAACGCCTTGTGGTCGAAAAACTCATTGAAACGCTAATTGAAGAACTCAGGCGTTTACCTGAAAGCCATGAAGGGTATTTGCCGACTTAAATAAAAAAACCGGTCATGAATGGGCATGACCGGTTTTTTGTGAAACATCACATACAGCATAGCTGCATGTTTTCGTTCAGAACAAAACGAACTTGTTTTGTTCCTTACTCAGATAAGTCTACGCAGAGATATTTCATTTCGACATATTCTTCGATGCCGAATTTTGAACCTTCACGGCCTAGACCTGACTGTTTTACGCCACCAAACGGAGCAACTTCGTTTGAAATCGCGCCCGTGTTAATGCCGACCATACCGTACTCAAGTGCCTCACCCACGCGCCATTGACGAGCTGTGCTTTGAGTAAATAAATAAGCAGCTAAACCGAACTCGGTATCGTTTGCCATTGCCACTGCTTCATCTTCAGTTTTAAAGCGGAACAGTGGTGCAAGCGGACCAAAAGTTTCTTCTTTAGACACTTTCATGTCTTGTGTTACGCCAGTTAACACAGTCGGTTCAAAGAATGTACCGCCAAGTGTCGAGCGTTGACCACCAATACGAACTGTTGCACCTTTCTCAGTTGCATCTGCAATATGAGACTGAACTTTTGCAATCGCATCTTCATCAATTAAAGGGCCTTGAGTTGAACCTTCTTGACGGCCATCGCCAACTTTCAGCTTAGACACGGCTTCAACCAAACGCTCTGCTAACGCATCATAAATACCGTCTTGAACATAAATACGGTTAGCACATACACAGGTTTGACCACTGTTGCGATATTTACTTGCCATAATGCCCTGAACTGCTTGTTCAAGATTAGCATCGTCAAATACTACAACTGGTGCATTACCACCGAGTTCAAGCGAAAGTTTCTTAATGGTTGGCGCACATTGTTGCATCAAAATACGGCCAACTTGTGTTGAACCTGTAAAGCTTAACTTACGAACAATATCGCTTTCGCATAGGGTTTTACCCACTTCAACCGCATCACCACTAATGTTAATTAAAACATCGGCTGGTAAGCCTGCCTGTAAAGCCAATACTTCAAGTGCATAAGCGGTTAACGGCGTTTGTTCTGCTGGTTTAACCAACATAGAACAACCTGCAGCAATCGCTGGACCTGCTTTACGCGTAATCATGGCAGCCGGGAAGTTCCATGGTGTAATCGCGGCAGTAACACCAATCGCTTGTTTAATTACGAGCAGACGTTGATTTGGTTGAGTAGGTGTTAACACTTCACCATCAATACGACGTGCTTGCTCGGCAAACCAGCGAATAAATGAAGCTGCATAACCAATTTCACCACGTGCTTCTGCCAATGGTTTACCTTGCTCAGCCGTTAAAATCTGTGCCAGATTTTCTTTGTGCTCAAGCATGAGGTTGTACCATGCCAATAGCACATCAGCACGAGCCAAAGCAGTTTGCTTTTTCCAAGCAGCCTGCGCTTTTGCTGAACGGTTAATTGCGGCTTCAACCCCTGCACGGTCATAGGTTTTTACCCATGCCAAAGTTTCACCTGTAGCAGCATCATTCACCTCGATATAGTCATTTGATGCAGGTGCTTCTAATGAAATATCAGGATGTTTTAATAAATACTGCAAATTATTTTGAATCATGCAGATTGCTCCATTGCTTTTGCACTACCTGCTTTTAGTATTGCAAAACCTTGTTTCAAGATATCAAGACCTTGGCGGAATTGCTCAGCAGGAATGGTTAATGGATATAAGAAACGAATTACATTACCGTATTTACCACAAGTAAGAAGTAACAACCCGTTTTCCATTGCATAGTTTTGTACAACTTTTGCTTGTTCAGCAGTTTCAAGTTCTACTGCAACCATTGAACCTAATGCACGAATATCAGTTACGACGTCGCCTGTTGCTTGCTGAATATCTTTAAGCGTAGCAACTAACTCAGCGCCTAATTCATTTGCACGGTCGCATAGGTTTTCTTCTTCAATCGCGTCAATCACAGCATGCGCAGCTGCAACTGCAATTGGGCTACCTGCATAAGTACCGCCTAGACCACCCGGGTTTGGCGCATCCATGACTTCTGCACGGCCCACAACACCCGAAATAGGGAAACCACCGCCCAAGCTTTTCGCCATCGTGATGAGATCTGCTTTAGTTTCATAATGGTTCATCGCAAACAATTTACCAGTACGGGCAAAACCAGATTGCACTTCATCAGCAACAAGTAAAATACCGTGCTTGTCACAAATTGCGCGTAAACGTTTTAAGAACTCGGCTGGCACAACATTGAAACCGCCTTCACCTTGTACTGGCTCAAGTACAATTGCTGCAACATCATGTGGTGCAATATCTTCACTGAAAATATTTTCAACGCTTTCAATTGCCGCATCTACTGAAATACCTTTAGCAGGCACAGGGTAACGTGCGTGGAACACACCCGCTGGCATAACACCAAAATCACGTTTGTAAGGCGCAGTTTTACCTGTCATTGCCATAGTCATAAATGAACGGCCGTGGAAACCGTTACCAAACGTGATAATGCCATGACGACCTGTGTAAGAGCGGGCAATCTTCACCGCATTTTCAACTGCTTCTGCACCTGTTGTGAAAAAAGCTGCCTTCGCAGGACCAGCAATTGGCGCGCGTTCATTAATACGTTCAGCTAAAGCCACATAGCTTTCATAAGGTGTAACTTGATAAGCAGTATGCGTAAATTTAGTGAGTTGTTCAGTCACCGCTGCAATGACTTTAGGGTGGCGATGGCCTGTATTTAAAACCGCGATACCACCAGCAAAATCGATAAATTGGTTGCCTTCCTTGTCCCAAAGCGTGGCATTTTCAGCTTTTTCCGCATACCACTGACACATCACGCCTACACCACGTGGAGTTGCTTGCTGTTTACGTGCGTTAAGTGCAGAATGTTGATTATCCATTTGATTCCCTCATATTTTCATCATCAGTTGCAGCTTTGGTTTCTTGCATCCTGTGCTTAATTTTCAGGGTGCTTTACAACGACTGCCTATGCATGTAATTTCGCTCGTCTGACGCCAACTGACGAGAGCCACTTTTTAACTGTAGGAGAGAGCCAATTGCGTAGTTTACTTGGAGATCATTTGCTGCAACGACTCCAACAGGACACTGAAGGGAAACTACATCAACGCCTTTTCCGTTGCCTGCGTGGTGCCATTATTGATGGAGTCATCCAGCCGAAGACTCGTCTACCTGCATCACGCGACTTAGCCAGTGAAATTCATGTTTCAAGAAATACGGTGCTGAGCGCCTACGAACAACTACAGGCTGAAGGCTACTTAGAAGCACGGACAGGACATGGCACTTGGGTTGCCGAAAAGTTACCAGAGAGTTTTTTAAATACACAAAACAAGAAAAAAGTAGTTTCTAGTCCAAGTGTTCAAAGTTCTTATGCCCTCTCGCAGCGTGGTTCAAACTTATTAGGCTATGCTGCGGCCTCGCCACATCAATGGGGTGCTTTTGTTCCGGGAGCACCCGATGTTACCGAGTTTCCCCATCATATTTTTAGCCGTATTCAAGCACGCTTAAGTCGCGAACCGGACATTAACCGCCTGATTTATAGCAACGCTGGTGGCTGTATAGAGCTTCGAAGTGCGTTGGCAGATTACTTACGTGTTGCACGTTCAGTTCAGTGCGATGCAGACCAGATTATTATTACCGAAGGCATTCATCAAGCGATTGATTTAGTCTCACGTGCACTGAGTGATATGGGAGATAAAGTCTGGATTGAAGATCCCGCTTATTGGGGAATGCGTAATACATTACGAATTAATGGCCTCGATATTCAGCCCATGCCTGTCGATGCTGAAGGTATTATTCCTGAAGAAAATCCGGCAAAGCCGCCTAAACTCATTTTTGTCACCCCTTCACACCAATATCCGCTTGGCTCACATTTAAGCCTTGATCGACGCAGACAATTGATTCAAATCGCACGTCAGCACAATAGCTGGATTGTAGAAGATGACTATGACAGTGAGTTCCGTTTCTCGGGTCAGCCTTATCCATCTTTGCAAGGCTTAGAAAATAACGCACCTGTTTTATATATGGGCACGTTTAGTAAAACCATTTATCCATCTTTAAGAATTGGATATTTGGTCGTCCCTAAGCCGCTATTTTCACCGTTACGTATTGTCGCAGCCGAGCTTTACCGTGGTGGGCACTTGCTTGAGCAAAAGGCTCTCGCTGAATTTATTCGTGAAGGTCATTATGAAGCGCATATTCGCCGTATGCGCCTGCTCTATGGTAAACGCCGTGACTACTTGGTGAGTTTAATTCAACGCTACCTTGGCCCCGAATTTATTCATGAATATGACGAAGCGGCAGGGTTACATCTGGTTTTAAAACTGCCGAACGCTTGCGATGATGTCGCGATTGCAGCCACAGCGCTTGAACGTGGTGTTAAAGTTCGTCCACTGTCTCAGTACTACATGCAGTCGCATGCACATGCCGAACGTGGACTGCTGATGGGCTTTGCCTGTGTAAATGAAAAAGACATGGTGATGGCTTTTGGTGTCTTGCTCCAATGCTTACGTGAAGCAGGCGTACCTACGCTGAATTGATCTTTTTATCTGAGTAAATAAAAAAAGAGCCTCATTGTGAGGCTCTTTTGGTTTAAAAATTCTAAACTAATTTTTCTTCATGGCTATGAGTTAAATGGGTTGCGCGACGCTCTTTACCCCATCCCAGTTTTTCAGACAACAATCCGAAGAACACAATAATGCCGAACAGCGCTGTAGTGTAAATCACTTCTTTAAAATAAGTACCTTCAATCAGCATGGTGAGAATTGCACCAATAATTGCAAAGATCACCAGGTAAGTTAAGTAAGGGAACATCCACATTTTAAAGTCAATTTTCACGCCTTCAGCTTCTAACTTTTTACGCATACGAAGCTGAGAATAAGCAATGGTTAAGTACACATATAGTGTTGCCGCGCCTGTTGTTAGCATGAAAAAGTCATACACATCCATACTCTTGGTTGCAGTTAAAATCACGGCAATTACAGAGAAGAAGCATGACACAATCACGCCCACCAACGGACTACTTTTACTGTTTACAGAACCAAAACTTTTCGGTGCATCACCACGTTTAGATAGTGAGAATAACATTCGTGAACATGTGTAAAGCGCCGAGTTAAAACAACTACATACCGACGTTAACACTACAAAATTTACAATATGGCGCGCGCCCGGAATACCAAGAGCAGACAACGTAACGCTATAAGTACCCCAAGTTGAATCTTTCAAAAGTTCATTGTTGTGAGGAATTAAACATACCGCAACAAACATTGAACCAACGTAGAATAAAATAATTCGCCAAACCACAGAGTTCGAAGCTTTACGAATTTCTTTAGATGGATTTGCCGACTCTGCTGCTGCTACAGTCACAATTTCAGCGCCAATATAGGCAAACATCACCCCAAGCAAGGCGGTAATCACTGATGAACCGCCATTTGGCATAAAGCCTTGAGAGGTTAAGTTACTAATACCAGATGCAGCCGGATTACCCCAAGGCCATAAATGCATGATGGCTAAGCTACCAATCACAAGGAAAACAACAATCGCGATCACTTTGATGAGTGCAAACCAGAACTCGAATTCACCATAGTTCTTGACGTTTTGTAAATTAACAGCAACCAGTGCACCAATCACCACGGTCATATAGACCCAGATCGGTATAAACGGGAACCAGTTATTTAAAATTTTTCCTGCTACATAAGCTTCCCAGCCCATGAGCATTGCCAGTGTACACCAGTACAACCAACCAATTGAAAATCCTGCCCAACGGCCAATCGCACGATCCGCATAAGTTGAAAAAGAGCCACTGTCGGGATTTAAAACGGCCATCTCGCCTAACATACGCATGATGAACCAAACGAGTAAACCACCTAAAGCATAAGTTAGAAAAACCACCGGACCGGTGTTGTAGATAATACTGCCTGAGCCAACAAAGAGAGAGCCACCAATAACCCCAGCAATCGAGATCATGGTTAAGTGGCGTGATTTAAGTCCATGTTTTAAACTTTGGGAGTGATTGGCTTCAGAACCATTTTGATGAGCTGCCATATCATTTTCCTTAATATATGGAGGATATCGGCTAGTCTCGGAAATCCTCCGAAGCCAAAAAATATCCCCTAAAAATTTAGCCGTTCTGCTCAACTCCTAAAACAGAAAATTCACTGAGCTTATCCGGCGCTTCTGTATGCATACTTCCAATGGCTTTAATTTGTCGTTTCGGCTCTCAAGAAACGAGAGCCATTTTTGTAATAAAAGAGAGAGCCAATTGCAAAATTTATACGCAAAATTGGCCCTTTTTGTATTAAGTGAGGCTAAATGGCTTTTAGTTTTTATTTTAAGCAGTTTGAAATACTTTAGTTTTGTTCAGAAATTAATAACGCTTTTGTGCCTGTTTCTAAGGCTCTAAATATATGTTTTTGATCGGCTGGATAACAAATATAATCTCCAACACCCAGCTCAACCGCTTCATCAATTAAACCCACCAAAGCTCGCCCTTCCACTACAATAATATGTTCGACAGAACCGACCGGATGTGGTTCTGAAAGTCGATCTTCACCCGGTTCAACAATCAATAAATACACATCTCGGCGCGCATGGGGTGGACAGGTCGCCAACAAAATTGCTTTGTAATTGGCAATCTCCGAACTCACCGTTGGCCCATCACCACAGCGAATGACTTGCACTTGATTGCTCGGTTCTTCCATTAAACGTGCAAATGGAATATTGAGTGCAACACAAAGTGCCCACAAGGTTTCAATACTTGGATTCCCTTGCCCTGCCTCTAATTGAGAAAGTGTAGATTTGGCAACACCTGCACGGCGTGCAACCTCTGCCAATGAAAGACCTGCTCTTTGGCGTTCACGCGTTAAACCTTTGGCAATAATTTCAATTGGCTGAGACATTCATTCTACCCGTTCTATAAAAAAAACGATCGTTCGTTTTGACAAAACAATCAGACTTATTCATTATAATGGAAAATCGTTCGTTATATCATGCTATGTCTACATACTCTCTGATTAAAAAACTTAGTAAAGACACTACTCGCTCGATTTTCTTTGTGTGTCTAGCAACCAGCGTGGTTGGTATGTCTTTAGGTTCACTCGCTGCAAGTTATGGCTTAGCACTCTGGATCCCGCTTTGCCTATCTGTCTTTGTGCTTGCAGGAACTGCTGAATTTATTTTTATTGGTTTCTTGGCTGTAGGTGGTAGCCCAATTGCGGCTGCGATTGCAGGACTACTCGTCAATTTAAGGCACTTGCCTTTTGGGATTGCGGTCAATGAACTAATCCGAGGTAAATTCTCTCGATATTTCGGAGCTCATATCATGAATGATGAAAGCGTTTTGTTTGGTATGGCACAACCTGATTTCGAGACAAAAAAAGCCGCTTATTGGTTATGTGGTATAGGCATCATGCTGACTTGGCCACTCGGTGTCACTGCGGGTTATTTTATTGGAAGTGCTATTCCAGACCCGAAAACATTTGGTCTAGATGCCATTTTCCCTGCCATTTTAATTGCACTTACTTTTAATGCGTTAAAGAACAAATCTACCCGAAAAGCTGCATTTGCCGGATCAACTTTAGCGCTAATTACTACACCTTTTTTGGCCTCAGGACTTCCGATTCTGATTTCGCTTTTTGGCTTGATATGGGGTAGAAAGAAATGAGTCAACAGTTACTTATTATTTTAGGTATAGCCCTACTTGCACTGGGGACTTATAGTATTCGTTTTGCCGGTTTTCACTTGGGTGCCAAATTCTCTTTTTCCGAAAAATACCAAGTTTTACTATCAAACGGCGCAACGGTTTTACTGTGTGCGATTGCGGTCACGACGACATTTTTTGAAGGCCAACACTTCGCGGGTTTCGCACGTATATTCGGTGTTGGCTTAGCACTGTTTTTGGTTTGGAAAAAAGTACCGCTTTTATTGGTGATTTGCTTGGCAGCTGCTGGCACGGCCCTAATACGTTTGCTCGGAATTGAGTAATAAAAAAGGCGAGATAAACTCGCCTTTTTTTAAACTTTTGATTAGAACGGAAGTCCATATATTTTTTATATATATTTTTTTAATTCAAATACTTAAAATTAATTAATAATTTTTTGTAAAGTTAAAAGTGTTTAAGAAGAGCTTTTTTTTGATTTATGAGATCTTACGTCTTTTTAACTTTACAAAAGTAGCTCAAATGAAATTATCTAAATATATCTTTTCTATATCTAAGATTGACTTATCACAAGTTAACAACAAGCTATTTAAGTTATCATAATTATGAATTGAATTTTTTAGAGATTAAAATGCAGACGGACTATTTATATAACAAAAAAGATTTTTTATTAGAATATATTAATAATAAGCCAGTTTATATATTCGAGGATCATGCTACAGCAGTTATACCTTGGTTGATGATTAAAGAGAGAATACAATCAACCCCACACCTAATAACATTAGATCACCATACTGATACGATGAAAGCTTTCAGACTTTATTATGGGACTCAAATACAACAAGCGAGAGATTGTGAACAAAAACATTACGAAATTGAGTCTAAAATTTCTTTGCTTATATTAAAACTTAAAGAATTAGCAGAAGTATATAATTATGATCAAATGGAACCATTGTTAAAAGATCTTCGCAACGATGAACATATAGATTTATCCATTAAATTAGGCATATTAAGTTATTCAATAACATTACCTAGTAGTAATATGATTGAACCACCTACCGAGTCAAATTTAATCAAAGAATATCGCCAAAAACAAACTGAGTATGATCGTAACATAAAGGAAGCATTTAACAGTGGGCAATTAGATAAACTAAAAACTCTCATTGAACCTAGCTATCCCTATGAAGACGATTTAAGTTTTATAAAAACCTATACTATGCCTACAGATAAAATGTTTATTGTTGAACCTAATATAAAATGTGATGGTCTTAGTAGTGCAGATGAAGATTCATGTATGCATGCATATAACAGTAACGTTATTGATGATTGTTTTTTATTTAATCAGATTGGGCTAGCAAGTAGCATGACAATTACTACAACAGGTAAAGTTGTTACAGAAGAGCCATACATACTTGATATTGATCTGGATTATTTTCATAACACTAAGTCAATTAATCCACGAAATTATGAATGTTTTTACGCCTTGATACGGCATGCACAAGCTATCACAATTGCAAAAGAAAGTGCATGTGTTCTTATGGGTAAAGAAGAGGCTGAAAATGAGTACTCTTTTAACTCAGATTTTTTGCTAAGCGAATTAAAAAAACATATCTACATAGCAACATCTCGCAATAAATAATATGAATACAGAGCAACTCTATCCAGCAAATTCAAATTTATCTCATATTGATATCTCGACTGGAATCATTAAATGATAAGTTTTATAACTCAAAAAATTTAGAGATATTCTACAAAGACCACGGTGTACTTCGCGAGCTAGTCCCAAAGAGGTACACCTTTATTTTTAAGGGGGGTACCATTCACTTACATAGGACTACTCGACAAATATTAGCGATATCAGCTTGTTTCATATCATCAGGCAAAGTAATTTTGAAGAAGGCCATATGAAATATAAATATTATTTTTTTCATAAACTTATATGGAAATTATCGATATTTGTAAAGTTGCATAGGAAGCTTATGAATTATTTTATGGTCAGGGCTTATGAAACTTTACACTTTTTACGAGCTATCAAATAGAATACTAACTTTCCTCACCCTTAAAACTTATACGTTGTTGATATGGATTTACATTTTGAAGAAGCAAATAATTTTTTAGAGCACTTAGAACTCTTACAAATTATTCATGCATCAAATACTTCAAATGAGTTCAAAAAAAATATTGGTCAATTTTTTACATCTAAAGAGATAGCTAGCTTCATGTCTTCCTTGATCTCAGTAGAGGGAGATATTTATAAGTTATTGGATTCATGTGCTGGGCTGGGAATGTTATCTATCAGTACAATTCTTTTTTTAGTTAGTAAGGGCGTGAAAAAAATACATTTAGATGCTTATGAAATTGATTTAGATACAGCAAAAAAATTACAAGATAATTTAGAAAACCTAAAAAAGTTACTAAATATAGATCTTAGCTTCAAAGTTTTTATTGAAGATTTTCTATTGAAAGAAACGAATGAAGAATATGATATTACGGTAATTAATCCACCCTACTTCAAGCTTTCTAAAGATAGTAAATACCGAACAAATAAGAATGGACTTATAAAAAAGAGTCCTAATATTTATGCATCATTTATATTAAAATCAATAAATCAACTCAAAAAAAATGGACAATTAATTTTTATTACACCTCGCAGTTTTACAAATGGTTCAAATTTTGAAGAGTTTAGAAATAAATTAATTAATGACAACTGTATAGAATACATACATTTATTTAATTCAAGGATTGCCATCTTTAAAAATGATAAAATTCAACAAGAAAATGTAATTTTTAAAATTAAAAGATCAAGTATTCAACTTGAAATTACTATTAGTAATTCAGATTGTATTGAACAATTGACATCAGAAAATTTGAATATTCAAAAATATCCTTCAAGTATTATTTTAAATCAATCTCGAAAAAATATTATTGCTATCCCTAGAAATAAAAAATCTATGGATCTATATCTTCAGCTTTTAAATTTTACAGAAACATTTAATCAACAAGGATACAAGGTTTCAACTGGAAAAATTGTACAATTTAGGAATAAAAATATTATTGATGATTGGCAACCCAATTCGATTATAGTTTATAATTCACATCATATTAGCCCTAACAATTTTAATTTATTAGAATATAAAAACTCTAAAAAGAATAAATTCTTTTTAATGAGGGGAGAATACCAAAAATGGTTAATTAAAAATCAAAATTATATATTTTTAAGAAGAATAAGTGTAAAAGAAAGCCGCCATAGAATTGCTCTAGGCATATACTTTTCTGAAAAATCTAATGAATTTTTAGCCGTAGAAAATCATCTTAACTATATTTATCATACCAGTAGAAAAATAAGTAAATTAGAAATCTTAGGTTTAGCGATATTTTTAAAATCTGAATTAATCGATAATTATTTTTCAGTAATCTCAGGTCTTACACAAATTAATGCTTCTGATATTAGAGATATACCTATTCCATCTAAAGAATATCTTGAAAGCCTTGGGATTAACTATACATCACATTCTGCACTCTCTAACTGACTAATATATGAGCTTATTTTTTGATTTAAACTTGCTGATAAATTTAAGTCAACATCTAAGATATGTTGTTCTGCCTCAATACTTTTCTCTTGAAGAAAATATTCTTTTTCTGCAAAAGTTAGGATGGTATCTACAAAATTATCCATTAACAGAAAAATTAAATCTTTCAAAACATCAAACTTGTGTAAATCTATAAGTGTTTGAGGATCATTCTTGTTCCCGTGTGCGATATGATTTCGAGAATCGATAAGAGTTTTATCTAGGATCTGCACAAGAATATTAGGATTTAAATTTCCACTATTGATAAAAGATTTTTGTGGTGGAAGCTCAAAACATGGATAAAATTTTATTCCTAGGCAGTCAAATATATTCTTATAAATACTTGAACTTAAATTACTATTAGTATCAATAATAGAGGAATCTCGCTCTTTATTCATATCAATATTTAAGAAAAATTTATTTTCCATTTTTTCAGCATAATCTTTAACTATTCTATTAAACAATTCCATAGATAAAGAATTTTTTTGACTTTGCTTTATTTGATCTGATGCTGAAAAAAAATGCCCTTTAATAACAAGAACATGAAAGTTTTCTGTTAATCTTTTAGAAGGAATTTCTTTATTTACAATATATTTTAAATACTGTTTAGCAGTCCTTTTTATAAATCCCTCCCAATGACTATAAATAAGTAATATCAAAGACTTTCTAACAGCCTTTTCAACTTGTTCCGTAATCAAACGATCAGTCGAAGGATATTTTATTTCTGTATTGAAGTCTTGAATTTCTGCTTTTCTCCAGCTCAAATCCCTATAAATTTCATTTTCGAATTCTTCAAAATTACTACACATTTTTAAAATACTCTCGAGAAAAGTCATTTAAAATTTTGAAGCGTTCTAAAGCTTTTCTTCCACGTTTAGATCCATTTTTAAAACAATCTTGATTCTCTATTTCTTTATAAATTTCTAAAAATTTATTTTTATTTTCAATAATATTATCTATATTGCTTGCCACTCCAACCAATAAAGCTTCATACTTACTTAAATTAAACGCCCCAACTTCTTTCTTTTTAAATATATTTTCATTTACTTCTTCTTTTAGGAATTTTAATGTTTTATCTAAAATATTAAGTTCCATTGCTAAATTAAACTCACTATTAATTAACAAAATAGTTTCATCATCAATAAACTCTTTCATCAACGTTGTTGTATATGGATACTTAGACATATCATAAATATTACCTTTCGCAATTAAATATCTTAAAAGTAGTTCAAGATGATAATCTGTTTCTATTTTTCCTTTTTTAATCTTTAATAACTCTTTAAATGTAGATGTTTCAACGAATTCTTTTAATCTATTATAAAAGTTTTCACTTTTCATAATAATTATACAATTCCTCTTTTCTTGATCAGAAAGAGAACTGCCTCCAGTATTCAAACGTTGGAACATTTCAAATTTTGTTTCTTCATACTTAACCGTTGATATTGATACAACGTCTAAGTAATGGCGTTTAATTAGTCGTTGAATATCAACACCCAATTCGCCCCAACTTAAACCATTTAAATTATCTAGTTTTTTTAAACCTGTTAGTTTAAATCCTTTCTTCTTTTCTATTTCACTTTCTTCTAATTCTGTATCAGTTTCAACTTCAACGTCCTCATCATCTTCATCTATATCATCATTATTATTATCTGCGAGTTCAGCTTCTAAATTATCAGTAAATTGTAAGATAGTAGATAAACGTTGTACACCATCGATAACAGTCCATATTGATTGTATATCAACAGACACAAATATTGGAGGTAAAGGTATACCTAAAATAATAGATTCTATTAATCTAGATTTTTGAATTAAAGACCATCTAAATACTCGTTGAAAATTTGGATTCAGAATTAGTTCATTATTTTTATAAATAGAAATAACCTCCCCAATTGAAAGCCTTACATTATCGGGCTTAATCTCTTCTCTTGCTTTTTGAATTGTATTTAGTATTTCTTTTTGCTGTTCATCAGTAAGCATGTTTAAACTCAAATAATTTTTTATTTAATCCTTTGAATGATAACACAACTTTCTTAACTTTCAATATATCAATATATCAATATATTACCTCCATAATCGCTAGTAGCTTTCTATTTGGAGAAGCTGAAATAAAATATAGTACTCTAGAAATACCTTGCTCATAATCTATAATAATACTTTCAGATTCATATAAATCATTTTTAGCACAGCAACTTAACAAATTAAATAATATATGCTCTTTTAACTTAACATTTTCTACAGTTAAAAAAATAGCCTCTCTTATTTACAAAATAAAAGAAGCTATTTTCAAACATAAGTTTTTGATTTAAATTTAATTAAAAACAAAAAATCAAAAACAACTTAACAAGTTCTTTCTATATATGATCTAGAACGGTAAATCGTCATCTAAATCAGCTGGTGCAGACGCTGGTTGCTGTGGTGCTTTAGGAGCGAAACCGCCACCTTGTGGGCTATTGCCACCATTACCGAAACCACCTTGGCCACCATAACCACCGCCATTGTTTTGACCGTAGCCGCCACCTTGGTTGTTATTTTGATAACCGCCACCTTGTTGAGGTGCATTAAAACGTGGTTGATTAAAATCATTACCGCCAGCGAAACCTTGTTCACCTTGTTGACGAGCATCTAACATTTGCATCTGGTCGCCACGGATTTCTGTAGTGTAACGTTCCTGACCATTTTGGTCTGTCCACTGACGCGTACGTAATGAACCTTCGATATAAACCTTAGAACCTTTACGTAAAAACTGCTGAGCAATTTCCCCTAAACGGTTATGCAAAACAATACGGTGCCATTCTGTTTGTTCTTTACGTTCACCTGACGTTTTATCGGTCCAAACTTCACTTGTCGCGATTGAAAACTGGGTTAACGAGCCCCCATTTGGAAAAGTTTTTGTTTCAGGATCACGACCCAAAGTACCAACCAAAATAACCTTATTTACACCACGCATTAGCTGTCTTCATCCTATTCATTTCTATGTTTTACTTTATAAGAGTTATGCTTAAATGGCTACCTCTTTACCAAACAACTGCGTTAAATCACGTCGTGCAGCATCATCAAGAGACTGTTTATCGACTTTAATATAAGCAACTTGCTGGTCAGGCATCACCACAACTTCTTCAATACCACGAATTGCCAATAGCTGTGTGGTCCACTCATTCACCTGTTGCACTTGCGGCAATGGCAACACAATCGATGACAAATACCGCGGCTGAGCTAAACCAAAACTAATTAGCAGCCATATTATAGCAATCCCTGCTAAGACACTCCATCCAATCGCAGTATTATGTAACATCAATAATTGACCACCTAGCGTGCCACCAAAAAAAGCACCTAAGAACTGGCTACTGGCATTTACACCCATGGCAGTAGCTTTTGACTGGATTGGAGCTGACTTTGACAACCAAGAAGGCAATAAAGCTTCCATTACATTAAAGGCAATAAAGAAAATACCTAAGCCTGCGAGCAAGACATATTTAGACTGATAACCAAATATGAGAAGCAGCAACCCCACAATAATGCCTGTAATTGCCGTTAAGAAAATGCCTCGCATTTTGCGATATTTTTCAGCGATGATAATGCTTGGAAATGCAAAAAATAAACTAATCACCAACAGTGGCAAATACACCAAGCCGTGGCTCGCCAGAGGAATATGCGCAAACTCGATAAGCTGTGAAGGCACATAAATAAACATAGCTGTCAGCAATAAATGCAATGCAAAAACCGAAACGTGTAAACGGTTTAAATCACCCATTTGAATGACTTGCTTAAGCTGCGCCATATAGCCTTGCTGATAGTTACGATGATGGCGGGTCACTTTAGGCACAAGCAATAGCATCGCAATCGCAATCAAACCCATAATGGTCGTGACAAAAAACAGGCCAGAAATACCAACAATGCTGGTGAGCCAAGGCCCAAGACTAAAAGCGACTACAAAAGATAAGCCAATACTCATGCCCATGGCAGCCATGGCTTTAGTTCGCTGTTCTTCACGTGTGACATCGGCCAAAAGTGCCATCACGACTGCTGAAACTGCACCCGCACCTGCTATGGCACGGCCAATAATCACGCCATAAATCGTGTCAGATAAACCCGCAATTGCACCACCAATCGCAAACAGTAACAGGCCAAATACCACAAGCGGTTTACGACTAAAACGGTCAGCCAGTAAGCTAAATGGAATTTGTAAAATAGCCTGACTTAAGCCATATACACCCACAGCCAAACCAATGAGTGCCGGAGTCGCATATTGATATGACTGCCCGACTACAGAAAAAACCGGAATAATCATGAACAAACCCAACATGCGTAGCGCAAAAATACTACTTAAAGCAAAAGTTGAGCGGCGTTCCAAAGCATTCATCATATCAATACACGTTATCAAACTAGGCAAATTATAAGCCGATTCGTTTCTAAAAATACGGGAGAGATGATTTAAAATAACGATTTCGGCTGAAAAAAATAAAGAGGCATTTAGCCTCTTTATTCTATCGAACTTTACTGAAAATTAGCTTAAGACGACTCTTGTTCGCGTTTCGCATATTGGATAGATGCAATCACTGCCCATGCAATAAATGCAACACCAATGAGGCCTGTCACGACTTCCGGTATATGTAAACCTGTACCACTTGCAATCATAATGAAAGCCAAAGCACCAATCGCATAATGGGCACCATGCTCTAAGAACACATAAGCGTCTAATGTGCCCTTTTCAACAAGATAAACCGTCATTGAACGAACGAACATCGCACCAATTGCAAGACCCAACATAATCACGACAACGTCGCTGGTAATTGCAAATGCACCAATTACACCATCAAAACTAAATGATGCATCTAACACTTCAAGGTATAAGAAACCGCCTAAACCGGCTTTAATCACACCAGAAGCAGCACCTGAACCATCTTGCATGACTGCATTACCATCTTCATCAATTTCAGGTTCGCCGCCCAATAAATGACTAAGAACTTGTACACCAATGTAAACCACAATGCCCCAAACGCCAGCCATGGTTACAGCTAAACGCTCATGATCTTCAACATAGCCCGCCATTACAATTAATGCGATGAGTGCAATAAAAACCGACATTGCTGGTACATTGGCTAGGTCAGATAATTTAACTTCAAGCCATCTGAACCAATGGGTTTCTTTCTCTTCATCAAAGAAGAAGTTTAAGAAAACCAACAATAAGAATGTTCCACCAAATGCAGAAATTTCCGCATGGTGAGCCATTAAACGTTCAGAATAGGTTTTTGGATCATTGAGTGCCATTTTAGCAACTTCAATAAAGCCCATGTCGGCAGTCATAGAAACAATCAAGACAGGGAAAATCAATCGCATACCAAAAACGGCTATGAGAATACCGACTGTCAAAAAGATCATTTTCCAAAAATGATCCCATCCACGAAGTACCGATGCATTTACGACAGCATTGTCAAAAGATAATGAAACCTCCATTACAGCTAAAATTGCAGTAATAGTTAAAGCTTTAAACATGGTCGACACGCCAGCTTCAGGTCCATGGGTAAAACCCCAGTAAGCGGCGAGTGCTAAACACACCACCGTAAAAAATATCGAAAATCGGAAATGCTTCATGGATCAGACCTATACCAAGAACTAAATTTAATCTTTATTAAAAACCGCGGCTATTATATCGATAATTAACCACAAAACGATGTTGTTTTATGCCGTTATTACCTTTACTTTATCTTCATGTTTAATAAAGAAATTTATAATATTTAATTAACTTGTTAATCGTATTAAATATTTTCTTGCGATATATCTATCATTATTATTTTTGTATTTTAAAATTGATTTAAAATCGAGGTTAGCTGTCTAATTTTAAATGGAATGATTTTATGCTTTTTTCTCAAGAACTCTGGCAACGTAATTTAAATTTATATCAAAAAATTCTCGACCTGCCTTTTAATCAGGAACTTGCTAACGGTACTTTAGATAAAGAAGCTTTTTGTCATTATGTCATTCAAGATGCTCAATACTTAGTGGCCTATGGTCGCGTACTGGCTGTTGCAGCAGCAAAAGCCTTTGATGCTGACGATATTATGCAGTTTTCAGATGCAGCTAAAATTGCAATTGTGGTTGAGCGCAGTTTGCATGATGACTTTATGAAAAATTTTGGTGTCACCAAAGAAGAATTTCAAAATACACCACTGACCTTGGCAGGCCATCATTACACTTCATTTTTGACAGCAACTGCTTGGTCTGAAAGCTACCCTGTTGTACTTGCTGCACTTTTACCTTGCTTCTGGATTTATGCCGAAGTCGGTAAAGATATTGTAAGCAAATCAATTCCTAACAACCCTTACCAAGCATGGATTGATACCTACGCAGGTGAAGAATTCCATACCGCCGTTCGCAATGTGATTGCCACTGTAGACAAAGTTGCTGCACGTTGTGATGCAGATACTTTAGAGAAAATGCATGCAGCTTATACCATGGGTGCAAAACTTGAATGGTTATTTTGGGATAGCGCCTACCATCAAAGACAATGGTTAGGTTTAGATCAGATCTAAATCAAGCTGAGGCTCTGACCATTTACTTCGTTAAATGGTCAGTCTTTCATTTAACTTTGAAACAACTGCCAACCATAAATTAACCCTGCCGCAGCGACCACCCAACAAAGCGTTGCCAAGCCCAGACACGACCACATCGACACGCGTGTTGCCAGCATGTAAACCGCAACTAAATAAATGGCATAAGGAATAAGTGACCATAGACCAAACAGAGCCGTTTTTTGTAACGCTTCGGCTCCTTTTTGCTGAAAAACAATCACATGAGCAATTAAAGCAAAGGTAGGAAAAAGCGGGACTAAACCTGCAATATAAAATGCCTTACTTTTCGATAAAATCGAAATAATAAGGACAACCCCAGCCCCCAACATACACTTTAAAAATAACGCCCACATGCGCTGATCCTATTTGGTCATTTCCATTTCAAAACGCTGTATTTTGCGCTTTTTAAAGAAAATTAACAGCGGCTAATGCAATCAATGCAGGAACTGCCTGAATATAAATAATCTTTTTACTTGCAGTCAGCCCACCATAAATACCCGCAATCAGTACACAGCCTAAAAAGAAGTTAGCAATTGATGTGGCAAATGGCGCATCAGCCAATAAAGACCAGAATAAACCTGCTGCTAAAAAGCCATTATAAAGACCTTGGTTCTGTGCCATGACTTTGGTGAGTTTTGCTTTTTCGGCATTATTTCCAAAGGCTTTCATGCCATAAGGTTTGTCCCACAAAAACATCTCTAACACTAAAATATAGACATGTAATATTGCGATAAGCGCAATGAATATTTGTCCGATCATACGTTTTTCCTTTTTATTTTAAAGATATGAAAAAAGATCAGTCTCTCGACTGATCTTTTTTATGTTTTACGGCTTTAGCAATACCTTGCCTTGACGAGCACCCTGCGTTGCTTTTTGAGCAGCAGTTTTAATCTCATCAAAACTAAATACACCCTCTACAGGCAAGATTAATTTTTTCTGAGTCGCTAATGTTAGCAGCTCAACGATCAGTTCCTTTTTACGTTCTGCAGGCATTTCTTTATTGACCACACTCGCCCAGAAACCTTTTACTGTCGCTTGTTTAAAAATCAAATCGCCCGATGAAATCTGCATGGTTTCGCCAGTCATACTACCAAACGAAACGAGTAGGCTATTTTCACTAAGTAGATTTAGCATTTCACCACTTGCGCTACCACCAATCGAGTCCACACCAGCAATAAGAGGTTGATCACCATGAATCTGTTTAACTTGCTCTTTCCAATTCGGCTGATCAGTCGCAACCACATGTTGGATGCCTAATGCTTGCATCTCGGCAATTGCATCAGTACGACGAACCAGATTAATCACAGGTAAACCACGTGCCTGTGCAATCATCGCAACCGTTTTACCTACTGCACCATTTGCCGTGTTTTGGATTAACCATTGACCCGGTTGAACGTTAACAAAGTCTAAAAGCATGAGAGCACTAATTGGCATACCAATCAGTTGCGCTGCTGTTTCATCATCAATTTCATTATTTAAAGGAATAAGGCCTTGAGCTGGTGCAATAAAGTATTCAGCCCAACTTCCATGCACAGCTGCCACAGCAATACGCTGGCCTACCTGTACATGAGTAACGCCTTCACCCAAGGCATCTACAATACCAACACCTTCACTACCACCAATCGCAGGTAGAGTTGGCTTATAGCCATAGCTTCCGCGTACTGTCCATACATCATGATTATGGATAGGAGACATAATGGTTTTAATACGCACTTCGCCTGCTTTCGGCTTTGGCTTTGGCATATCCGCCTGCTCTAAAACGTCTACAGGTTCGCCAAAATTACGATGGATAATACTTCGCATGCTTTATTCCTCTATCGGTTTTAAGAGTTGTTGGGTGGTTTCTAAGGCTACGTATAAATGCGCTTTGTCTTGCGACAGTTTTGTGAGTAAAGCAGCACCTAACCATAACTGATACATGACTTGCGCAGTTTTTAAAGGCTCAATATGTTTTGGAATTGAACCTTCTTGTTGACCTTCTTTAATTAGCAAAGCCAAACGTTGCGTTAGTTTGTGTACGCCTTCATTAAGAATCTGGCGCATATCTTCTGATAAGTCCGAAACCTCGGCTGCCAGTTTCACAATTAGACAGTTTTCAGCCCAGCTACCATTTACTGGATCATCAATCCACGCCTGCCATAAGGCCATTAAACGGGCATGGGCGCTTTGCTCACCGTGCTGCCAAAGTTGTTCCATACGAACTTTATAATCAGTCATGTATTGCTCGAGCAACGCACAGCCGAAAGCCTCTTTCGAAGCAAAGTAGTGATAGAACGACCCTTTAGGTACGTCACAAGACTTTAAGATTTCTTGCAAACCAACACCGACGAACCCTTTACGTAGTACTAGCTCAAAGCTGGTATCTAGAATGTGTTGTCGTGTAGTTTCGCTTTTGTTTAATCGTTTCATACATTCATCATAAACAACTATTAGACCAGTCGTCTAGTAAAATTATGTTGCTTGTGAAAATAGGCTAAGAGTAGAAATGTAGAGTGAGGAATGTTAAAAATACAATCTGCTTATTTAAACAAATTTTGTCGATTGTCGTTTAACCGTCACAATTTGTCGCTTTAAATCATTTTGTAGCACTTGAACAATTTTAAATCGTTATCATATAGGGTCTGTTGTTTATAAATAGCCATATCTCCCTGTGACTAATCAAACAACACCTAAATTTTCATCAATACATAATTGAGATGTTTTATGAGCCAAAGTCATATCCGTATTCGAGGCGCACGTACCCATAACTTAAAAAATGTGTCTCTCGATATTCCACGCGACAAATTTGTGGTGATTACGGGGCTATCAGGTTCAGGAAAATCTTCTCTTGCCTTTGATACCTTGTACGCTGAAGGACAACGCCGTTACGTCGAATCACTTTCGGCCTATGCTCGTCAGTTTTTATCGCAAATGGAAAAACCTGAAGTTGACTCGATTGAGGGTTTATCACCAGCGATTGCAATTGAGCAAAAATCTACCAGTCACAACCCACGCTCAACCGTCGGTACCATTACCGAAATTTATGACTATTTACGTTTGCTTTATGCCCGTGTCGGTACGCCTTATTGCCCTGAACACGACTTACCTATGGTTGCACAAACCGTTTCTGAAATGGTCGATGCAGTAAAAACGCTTGAGGAAGGTACAGCACTTATGTTGCTTGCCCCAGTGGTACGTGAGCGTAAAGGTGAGTACAGCAACCTGTTCGAACAACTACAAGGTCAAGGTTTTGTTCGTGCCCGTGTAGATGGCGAAATTATTGATATTGATACGCCACCGGAACTCGACAAAAAGAAAAAACATACCATTGAAGTCGTTGTTGACCGCTTCAAAGTACGTGATGACTTAGGCAACCGTATTGCTGAATCATTTGAGACAGCACTACGTTTAGGTGGTGATATTGCTGTTTTATCGTGGATGAATGGCGAACACCCAGATCGCGTTTTTTCTGCAAAACACTCATGCCCTGAGTGTGATCGCGCAGTTGCTGAACTTGAGCCACGTTTATTTTCATTTAACAACCCGTTTGGTGCCTGTCCTGTTTGTGATGGCTTAGGTACACGTAGCCATTTTAGTTCTGAGAAACTGATTCCAAATCCTGATCTTGCGATTAGCGAAGGTGCTATTCGTGGTTGGGATCGTCAACGTCCTTATTACTATTCAATGCTACAAAAAGTTGCCGACCACTTCGGTTTTCAACTTGATACGCCTTGGAACCAGTTAGATAAAGACACGCAAAAGAAATTTCTACAAGGTACTGGCAAAGAAAAAATCGATTTAAGTTATATCGATGAACGCGGCCGCAAACATACACGCGTACAACCTTTTGAAGGAATTTTGCCACACCTTGAGCGTCGCTACCGTGAAACTGAAAGTAACTATGTACGTGATGATTTAGCTCAATATTTATCTAATGCAGCATGTGATGCATGTGGTGGTTCACGTCTAAATGAAATTTCACGTCATGTTCGTGTAAAAGATAAAACCATTGCAGACATTACCCGCATGTCGATTGGCGATGCAGAAAGCTATTATCAAGATTTAAATCTTGAAGGTGCTAAAGGCGAAATTGCCGATAAAATTTTTAAAGAGATTCGTGAGCGTCTGCACTTCTTAGTGAGTGTTGGTCTGAACTATTTAAGTCTGGCTCGTTCTGCCGAAACACTATCGGGTGGTGAAGCTCAGCGTATCCGTTTAGCCTCGCAAATTGGTGCAGGTTTGATGGGCGTCATGTATGTCCTTGATGAACCATCAATTGGTCTCCATCAACGCGATAATGATCGTTTATTACAAACTCTGATTCGCTTACGTGATTTAGGTAATACGGTATTAGTCGTTGAACACGACGAAGATGCCATTCGTGCGGCTGACCATATTATTGATATTGGTCCAGGTGCGGGTGTGCATGGTGGTGTGATTATTGCTGAAGGTACTTATGATGAATTGGCTAACCATGTTGACTCTCTTACAGGTCAATATCTTTCAGGCAAGCTTAAAATTGAGGTGCCAAAAAAACGTACTCAATCGCCACGTCCAGATGAATTCATCAAACTTTCAGGTGCAGCAGGCCATAACTTAAAAAATGTCGATTTAACCATTCCACTTGGCATTATGACTTGTGTGACGGGCGTTTCAGGTTCGGGTAAATCAACACTGATTAACCGTACGTTACTTCCACTGGCTGCAACACAGCTTAATGGTGCAACGACTTTAACAGCCGAAAAGTTTGACTCAATTGATGGTCTACAACACCTTGATAAAGTCGTTGATATTGACCAAAGCCCGATTGGACGTACACCACGTTCTAACCCTGCAACGTACACAGGGCTATTTACACCAATCCGTGAGTTATTTGCTCAAACTCCAGAGGCGAAAGCCCGTGGTTATAGTGCAGGTCGTTTCTCGTTTAACGTGAAAGGCGGACGCTGTGAAGCATGCGAAGGCGACGGCATGATTAAAGTCGCAATGCACTTCTTACCAGACATGTATGTACCTTGCGATGCTTGTCATGGTAAACGCTATAACCGTGAAACACTTGAAGTCGGTTATAAAGGCAAAAACATTTCTGATGTTTTAGAAATGACGGTTGAAGATGCTGCTGAGTTCTTTAGTGCTATTCCAGTCATTCACCGCCGCTTAGAAACCTTAACTCAGGTTGGCTTAGGCTATATTCGTTTAGGTCAGGCGGCTACTACACTCTCTGGTGGTGAAGCTCAACGTGTAAAACTCGCACGTGAGTTAGCAAAACGTGATACGGGTAAAACGCTTTATATCTTGGATGAACCGACAACAGGTCTGCACTTCCACGATATTGCCAAGCTACTCGATATTTTGCATGAGCTACGTAACAAGGGTAATACCATTGTGGTGATTGAACATAACCTTGACGTTATTAAAACAGCGGACTGGGTTGTGGACTTAGGCCCTGAAGGTGGTTCGGGTGGTGGTATGATCATTGCCGAAGGTACACCTGAACAAGTGGCTGAGGTCGAGATTTCCCATACGGGTCGTTTCTTGAAACCGATGTTGAAACAATAAAACAAAAAGCCGGAAAGTGATTTCCGGCTTTTTTATCCCT
Organism: Acinetobacter sp. 1130196; assembly: GCF_000588095.1. Classification (NCBI taxonomy): domain Bacteria; kingdom Pseudomonadati; phylum Pseudomonadota; class Gammaproteobacteria; order Moraxellales; family Moraxellaceae; genus Acinetobacter; species Acinetobacter sp. 1130196. The sequence continues at coordinate 49,463 of NZ_JFWX01000009.1, forward strand.
CTACAACATTTCGGCCCCGAGCTTTAGCTCTTAAGAGTGAACGATCTGCTTTTTCTAACAGCTCCATCCAGCTTGTCGCTCCAATCGCAAACCCTATACTGACTGATACATGTAATTTTTCATTTGAGCCAGATAAATTAATTTCTTCTAAAGCAATCGCAATACGAATTTTTTCCGCCAATAGACGCGCATCTAAAAACGGAACCTGTTCTAATAAAATTAAAAACTCATCACCACCATAACGCACAATTAGATCAGAAGCGCGTACATTCGCTTTCAATTGATCGGTAATACGCTTAATCACTTGGTCACCAACAATATGACCATATTGATCATTCACATCTTTAAAGCGATCTATATCAATAATCATTAAACAGGTTTGTGAAAACTTTTGAGGATAGCTCTCAACAATTTTTAAATACTCAGATAAAGCTAAACGGTTGGATACACCAGTTAACGGGTCTGTATTTGCAATATTTTTAAGTTGGAATTCAAACGCATCTCGCTGCTTAAGCATTCTTTGCAAACGGTCAATCGCTTCAAACAGTGAAATGAACTCACCTTTTTTAGGGTTCAATTCATCTACCGGATAATCTTTGCTATGAGACAAATCAAGAATTAAGGTACGAGCTTGAATAAGAGGCTCAAATACCCGCCTCTTTGCATAAATTAAGGTAAGTAAAGCAGCTGCTAACGATATGCTAGAAATAAGCAAAGTAAGAAAGAATTTCTTTTTTGCCAAATAGTTTTCTTGAGATGCAATCAAGACACTTTTATTAAGTAGAAAATTTTGTAAATCAATAACTGTTGTAAATTTATCAACGATTTGGTCTGTAAGTTCAGTTCCATTTAAATGGTAAGCCTCATGCTTCTGGCTTTCTTTTAAAAGTTGACCAACAATAGGCACACCTTTATCTAAAAATTCAGTTTTAACTCTTGCGTAAAGGCGATGATATTCAGGAGTCTTGGCTTGCTCAGACTGTAGCGTATCTACAAGTGCCCATAAGTAACGGGCTTGCTGTTGAGTCTGCAAAGAACGCGCCCGATTATCATTAGGAATCGTTTCTTTAAACGTCACTGGCGCAATAACATTAGATGCGGTACGACCGGCCTGATCACGCATGTCAGTTAAAACCACAATCAAAGTAAAATAGTTATTAATTTGGCTATCTTTACTTTTTAGCTGCAACATAAGCTTTTGCAAAATTTCCCGACAACTATCCCAAGCACCAAACATACCCAAAATGGCATTATCAAATTGCAAAGAGGTTCTTGCTTGTTCAGGTGTTGCGGCATAATAGTCGACTACAGCCCGCGCCTGTTTCAAATCATCTTTAAATTTAGTATCTAAAATACGTGCTAAATCGGAATAACCCTCTTCTTCTAAAATACGAATAGTTTCATTAATTTGCTGATCGACAGTAAGCCGATAGTCTAATAACTTCTTCTGATTTTTTAAAAAGTCGGCAGCGTTACTCGACATTAATTTATTTGCTGGCGCACGTTCTTTAGATACTTTATTTGCAACTTCAGCAATCGACTTTAAGCTTTTGATTTCAACCAACGCTTGTTTAGTTTTTAAATATTCTTGATAACTGCTGACAATAAGAGGTACAGCCATAAACAGTAAGGACAGAATAATGACCAACATAAAGAAAAATAGTCGATTACTGATATGTTCTGAACGTAATCCTGACATTTCTAGCTGGTACTCCGTAAATGCCCTACCATCATCACTACTATAAAATGAAGTAATTAACCCGCATCCTAGCACTTTAATGAGCAGAAGTTCAGCAACAAAGTTTGAATAACGCAATATAGGTCTTCATCGTTTGTATTTCATGAAAATCTGATCGAAAGAGCAAATGATGGCTATAGCAAAACTCCATTTTACAGCTGAAGTAAATTTCGCAATTCTATAGTTAGCTTCTTTTTCCTCTTGGATGCCTCTCCCAGCATCCGAAACCCAGCTCTAAGCTGGGTTCTTTTTTATACAAACCAAAAAAAAGAAATTTCATGTAATTTTTTTAATAAATGTTAATGTTTTCTTATAGATAAAAAAAAGCTCAACCTTGGGGAAAGCTGAGCTCGTAAAGTCTGATGTGATAACACATCGTATCTGGGAAAGTACTACCAACTATAAAAATGTTAGATAGTGAACTTTGCAATTGAATTGTGTGACTTATCTCTAATTTTGTAAAGTTGATTAAATTGATCAGAATTAATTTTTTAATCGTTTTTTTGATTTAAAAATGTTTTTTTTTAGCCTTATTCAATTATATAATTATTTTAAATAGATAGATTATTTAGATAAACTTATCAAAATAATGATAACTATTCCTCAAAATATATGAAAATTGAAACAAGAATAATATTCGAACGACTATTTATTAAACGAATCGACAAATTTATGAACGTTAAATCCGATCAATAAAATCATTTTTTCCAATTATAAATGTAATTATTTTGAAACTATTTCAAGCCAAATCCTTATGAATCTTAAGGTTTAGCTTCTTGTTAATGTTCATTTTTTTAGCAGGTTGACATAAGACACTCTGATTGTTTATTTTTTAAACATTTTTAACATAAGTGTCAAATTTCCTTAACATTACGTTTCATCTATTATTGACTTCATAAATTGTTACAATACAATGACCCCAGCTTTATCTCTTGTTAATGCTGGAAATGATTATGAAAAAACTTGGTTTAGCCACTGCTGTATTATTAGCCATGACCGGTGCTCATGCTTATCAATTTGAAGTTCAAGGTCAATCTGAATATGTTGACACAACTGCAAACGATAAAAACTTCACTGGTACTGCTCAAGGTACTTATTACTTCAAAAATGTTGATGCGTCTAAAGGTCCTTTAGCTGAAGCAGCTTTCTTAAACCAAGCATCTAACGTTTCTGTTGCTTATAACTATATCAAATATGATGAGAAAGACACTGTAAACGTTGAATCTCACACTTATGGTGTTAAAGGTGAAGCATACCTTCCAACTCCTTACGTACCAGTTTATGCTAGCGCATCTTACAACCACACTATCAATGATTTTAAAGATGGCGTAAGTGATGACAACGGTGACCGTTATGCATTAGAAGCTGGTGCAATGTTGTTACCTAACTTCTTAGTTGCTGTTGGTTATACAAGTGTTGCTGATCAAATTTCTTTAGATGCATTCGGTGTTAATAAATACGGAATCGCTAAAGCAGTTGGTGAATCAGTTGCTATTGATGAAAAACAAGATGCTGTAACTGCTCGTACTAAATATGTTGGAAACATTGATGGTACTAACATGGCGATTGGTTTTGAAGCATTTGCTTTATTTGCTGAAGATAATGCTTACGGTATGAAAACTGATTTATTCGTAACTCCTAAGTTAAGCGTTGGTGCATCTTTTGCTGATGTATCTGCATTTAATTCTGGTTACGATCATGTTTGGGGTGGTCACACTCAATACTTCATCACTCCTGCTTTAGCAGTTGGTGCTGACTTCGTTAAAGCAAATGCGAAAGATGGCAACCCACGTGACACACAAACTATCGGCTTAAATGCTAAATTCCGTTTCTAATTTAATTTAGAAATTGAATTAAAAAAAAGGACTCAATTGAGTCCTTTTTTTATGGCTATTAACTACGTACGATATTTAAGAAATGTAAATGACGTTCGTACTGATCAATAATATCCTGAATCAAATCTTCCTGCGTCCAGTCCATTACATCGTAGTTCTGCCCACCCTCTCTCAAAAATACTTCGGCTTGGAAATATTGACCATCTTCTGCTTCCGTACGACCAATTAAAAAACTTGGTGGTACTGTTTCACGTGAAACAACTTTATAAATAAAATTAATTTCATGATGATGATCGACTCGAAGCTGCATACCATCTTCAACTTCACTAATTGAAACTTCAAGATGACGACGTCTAAACTCATGCTGAATATTTTCAAAAGCTCGTGAAACCTGCTTTTCAATATATTGCTTCACCTCTTCTTCACTATGAGGATAATGCATGATCAAACCTAATCGTTGTTGCCAACTTCTCGGGTTATGAATAGCACGTGGGGTAATACGAGCTTCCTGAATTGCTTGCATTTTCGTGACATCAAGATGCAAAGCTTTTATTAACCCCCAGCTCATCAAGAGCATGACTACAGTAAACGGCAACGCACTCATAATAATTGAAGACTGCAGTGCAGCAAGACCGCCAACCAAGAGTAAAATAATAGCCAGCACTGCCATCAACACTGTCCAGAACAGACGCTGCCAAGTTGGTGAATTTTCAGTTTTTGCTGTTAAGTAGTCAGTAACGAGTGCTCCCGAGTCCGCAGAAGTCACGAAGAATAAAACCACTAAAATAGTAGCCAGAATATTCATGACACCTGACCATGGCAAGTGCCCTAAAAACTCAAATAGAGCAACTGAGGAGTCTTGCTGGACAGCCTGAATGAGAGTGGTTTGATGTTCATGGATAATGCTAAATAACGCGGCATTTCCTAAAAAGCCCATCCAAATGATGGTAAAGCCTGTCGGAATAAGAAGAACACCTACAATAAACTCTCGAATGGTACGACCACGGGAAACCCTTGCGATAAACATACCCACAAATGGTGACCATGAAATCCACCAAGCCCAATATAAAATGGTCCATCCCCCAATCCATCCATTTGGCTGATAAGCATATAAATTGAATGTCATGGTAAAAAGGTTAGATATATATTGCCCAGTATTTTGAATAGTAGTCTGAAGTAAATAAATACTAGGGCCAGCGATAAAAACAAATACTAATAATATTAAAGCTAAGACTAAGTTTAGCTCTGATAAGCGTTTAACCCCTTTATCTAAACCTAAGAACACAGATAATGAGGCTAAAATACTCACAAAAATAATAAGTAGAACTTGAATATTGGTACTTTGCTCGACACCAAATAAATAATGTAAACCAGAGTTAATTTGGGTGACACCAAATCCGAGAGAAGTCGCTACACCAAATACCGTACCAATGGTCGCAAATATATCGATACTGTCGCCCCACGGCCCATAAATCTTTTTACCAATGAGGGGGTAAAGGGCTGAGCGGGTCTTTAACGGTAAATTATGACGATAAGCAAAATAAGCTAATGCTAAACCGACCACAGCATAAATTGCCCATGCGTGTAAGCCCCAGTGGAAAAAAGTCACACGTAGAGCTTGCTGAGCTGCATCAATTGTCTGCGCATCTCCACTTGGTGGATTTACATAGTGCATGACAGGTTCAGCAACACCGAAGAACATTAAGCCAATACCCATACCGGCAGTAAACAGCATGGCAAACCATGAACCGTTACTATATTCGGGCTGGCTATGGTCAGGGCCTAATTTAATCCGACCTATCGCAGAACAGGCAATATAAATGAGTAAAATAAGAAAGAATGCAACTGATAGAACATAGAACCAGCTAAATGAATCGGTGATCCACTGCTTTAACTGTTGCGTTAAAAGTTCAAAAGAACTCGGAGCGATCACGACAACTGCTAGGAACAAAGCAATAATAATGACCGTACCCAAAAAGACATTGGGATTAACATTTGCGAACCAACTCGTTTGTTTGGAAGGCATAAATCCTCCATGTTATTTTAATGAAAAGTGACAGGCATGAAGCCAATAAAGACATTCAGGAATGAACAAAGTTATATCTTTCAATAGAGAAAGCCGATCATACTGTAAACAAACTTAATTAATATTGCAGTTACAAAGGTGTAAATAAATTAAAACACCTCGTTCTTTATTTATCAGAATTCTTTTTAGGAGCGTGTGAAATATACTGTAAAGCGATCAAACGCGTAACAATTAATGCCAAGTACATAACACCACAAAACATTTGTAACATCGCTAGAACACGTGCTGGTGGACTAAGGGGCATGAGGTCAGACAACCCTGTCGCTGACTGCAAACTAAAGCTTAAAAATAATAAATCTAGCCAAGTTTGTAAGTGATAAACATGGTTTGGATTTTGGAAGCTATTTGGAATTAACAACTGACAAATGTTGTATAAAAAAGCAAATCCCCAAGCAATTAAGGTAAAAACAGCTGCTGCTGCAAACAGCTCATCTCGTGTCAAATATCGGTCAGCAAACATATAACGAAATAACCCATAAGCTGCCGAGAAGTAAGCTAAAGCTTCACAGCTGTGAGCAAAAATCTGGATGGTTAAATTGCTGTAGCCCAATAAAATAAACACTGACGATATAATTGCGCCACTTACAAAGGTAAGTCCTAAAAAGGTAAACATAGGTGTTTGACGAATCACTTTAGCAATAATGAGTAAAGCAAGTACTCCTAATGCCCAAGTTAAGGTTCTATAAACCTCATTATCAAAAGTCAGCATAGCCAGAATAAGTAAAATGAATTGCACAAACAGCAACCATGCAGAAGGCAATAATCGAAAGCTCGCCCAGAACTCGATAATAGATCGCATTTAATTATTTTCCATTTTTTCATTATGTTTTGAATTATAGAAAATCATACTGTACAAAAAATAGGATAAACAAGTTGTTCTTTATTAAGGAGCTTCTTTTCAATAACCTTTAGGAGAAAAACAAAAAAAGCCCCGTAGGGCTTTTTATGACATGTTTAATACATTCTGATTAGTGGTCTGATGCACCAGAAGCACCAATACCTGTCATTGAACGTACATATTGTGCGTCGAAAGCAGCACGTTCTTTTTTCGCACGTGCTGAGTTATCAGTCACTGAGAAGAACCAACAGCAAAGGAACGACAATGGCATCGCAAACAATGCAGGACCATTGAACGGGTTAATTGGTGTATCTGAGATTTTTAAAGTATCAACCCATACCGCTTTAGATAAGATGATCAGTACAACAGCTGTTACCAAACCAACCACCCCACCAATCACAGCACCACGTGTGGTTAAACCTTTCCAGAACATTGAAAGAACAAGTACCGGGAAGTTCGCACAACAAGCTACAGAGAACGCTAAACCTACCATGAATGCTACGTTTTGCTTTTCAAACAAAATACCCAAGATCATGGCAAAAACTGCTAAACCAAGCGTCGCGATTTTTGACATACGAAGTTCAGAAGCTGGAGTCGTTTGACCCTTTTTAAATACGTTAGCGTATAAGTCGTGTGAAATTGCAGATGCACCTGAAAGTGTTAAACCAGCAACAACAGCAAGAATCGTTGCGAACGCTACTGCTGAAATGAAGCCCATGAACAAGTCACCGCCTAAAGCGTCGCTTAAATGCACAGCTGCCATGTTGTTACCGCCAACCAGCTCAAGCTTTCCTGTCATTGCCATTTTCGCAACATCAAGGAATTGCGGGTTGTTTGATACAAAAAGGATCGCACCGAAACCAATAATGAAAGTTAAAAGGTAGAAGTAACCAATAAAACCTGTTGCAACGACTACAGATTTACGTGCTTCTTTTGCGTCTTTTACAGTAAAGAAACGCATAAGAATGTGTGGAAGACCCGCTGTACCAAACATGAGTGCTAAACCAAGAGATAAAGCATCAATTGGGTTCGCGGCAAGTTTACCAGGACCCATAATTTTTGCAGCGTCGGCAAGGCTTATGTTATGGACTTTACTGAACACTTCAATAGATTGGGTAAACATATTGCTGAAACTGAAACCAACAGCTTTCATGACCATAAATGCCATAAAGGTTGCACCGCTCAGTAACATGACCGCTTTAATAATTTGTACCCATGTGGTTGCCAACATGCCACCAAAAATTACGTATGCCATCATCAATAGACCAACGATGACTACAGCAATGTTGTAGTTCAAACCAAATAGCAATTTAATCAGCTGACCTGCACCCACCATTTGCGCAATTAAATAAAATGCAACAACTACAAGTGAGCTAAAAGCAGCTAAAGTACGAACTGGTTTTTCTTCAAGACGGAATGACACGACATCGGAAAGGTTATATTTACCGAGGTTACGTAAACGCTCTGCTACCAAGAATAAAACGATTGGCCAACCGACCATGAACCCCAGAGAATAAAGTAAGCCATCAAAACCAGAGCTAAACACCATTGCAGAAATACCAAGGAATGACGCCGCTGACATAAAGTCACCCGCAATTGCCAAACCATTTTGGAAACCACTAATTCCGCCACCAGCCGTATAGAAATCTTGTGCTGATTGAGTTTGTTTTGCAGCCCATTTAGTAATGAACAATGTGAAACCAACAAAGATGACAAACATGATGATGGCATGCCAGTTGGTTGCTTGCTGCTCAGCTTCACCTAAATCCGGGCCTGCCATAGCAACAGTTGAATATAGCGATGCTGCCGCCAATAAGGCTTTCGCTTTTAATGAATTCCATTTCATATTAGTGTAATCCTTTCTCGTGCGTGATGGCCTCGACTTCCTTCAACGCTTCTTCACTCAACTGATCAAGGGTGTTATTCGCGATGTAGGAATACACGCCACAAAGTACGAAAGATAAAATGATAATTCCTATTCCAAGAGGAATCCCCCATGTCGTTACACCGCCACTAAATGAACTCATCAAAAATTCTTTGTTGTAGCCTACAAGTAGCATAAAGCCCACGTAGAGAATTAACATGATGATGGTGAGGGTCCAACTTAATGCACTTTTTGTCTTGACCATTTTTTGAAACTTTGGATTACGTAGAATCTGTTCCACTTGGCTTTGATCCATAACCAAACTCCTTACATAGTGCCCAACCTTGGTCACTTTTTTTTAATGTATTTTTTCATTATTAAAGTTAGCAAGATTACCTCTAAGTCGTAACTTAGACTTTGGTCGTTAAAATTTAATCAATTTATAGCTTTGTATCGGCATAGGTTATGATAGACACACGGTTTCACTTATGTAGGTCATATGAACAGCTGGCTGATTATTGGGGTGCTCACTCTTTATATTGCGCTTTTATTTGTCTGTGCTTTTTTTGGTGAGAAGCATGCCAGTCGTCTTGGCACACGTGGCCGCATGTTTTTATTTAGTTTAACTTTAGGTGTCTATTGCTCATCATGGACATTTTATGGGGCAACCGGTGCAGCCGTACGTGAAGGCGTTATCTTCTTGCCTATTTATTTAGGCCCACTGCTATTTGTCTGGTTTGGTTACGACATCTGGCGGCGTTTAGGTCGAGTACGCCAGCACCATGCGATTTCATCAATCGCTGACTTCGTCGCAGCGCGCTATGGTAAAAGTGGCGTACTCGCCTCTCTAGTCACTATTCTGGCGGTTATCGCGATTATCCCCTACCTTGCGTTACAGCTCCGTGCAATCGCTTTAAGTACCTCGGTCATTATGGAGCAAAGCTCGCATATTCATACGACGACCAACAGTGTGTTATTGCTCACCAGTGTGCTTGCGATTTTAGCCATGATTTTTGGTACACGGCAGATCGCAAATACGGAACAGCATGGCGGCCTCATGCTTGCAGTTGCATTTGAGTCATTTGTGAAGTTATTTGCCTTACTTTGCGTCGCTTTATTTTTTATTTTTGAATCACCAGCTAACCTCAGCCAAATGACCTCTGATGTAAACCAGACTTTTCAGGAGGTTCAGCTCTTTGGTGTACCTGAAACTTTCTGGATTCAAACTTTACTGGCAGGCTTAGCTATTATTTGTTTACCACGCCAGTTCCACGTGGCGGTGGTCGAGCTACGCGATGAAAAGCATATTCGCGGTGCCCGTAAATGGTTCGCGGTTTATCTCATTTTAACTATTTTAGCTATTATCCCAATCGCAAGCTGGGCTTTGCATGCCGCACCGAAATTCCTAACTGTACCCGATGTGGCTGTACTGTCACTGCCGTTAAGTTACAACCAAGAATGGCTCGCTTTACTAGCCTTTTTAGGTGGCTTTTCAGCCTCGACAGGTATGTTACTGGTTTCATCAGTTGCATTGTCTATCATGCTCAGTAACGACTTGATTATGCCTGCCTTATGGCGTTTTAAATTGCTGTCGCGTCATGATAAACATTTACCTAAAGTTCTGAAGTTCAGCCGTCGTATCAGTATTGTCGCAGTGATGCTACTTGGCTTTTTATTTTTCCATTTCTTTAATGATATTAACCAACTTTCAGTTTTTGGTTTATTGGCATTTAGTGCTGTAGCGCAGTTTGCTCCGGCACTGATTGGTGGTTTGTACTGGCGTGGCGGAAGCCGCCAAGGTGTCTATGCAGGTCTGATTGTTGGATTTTTAATGTGGAGTTATACCTTACTCTTTCCAACAATTTTGCGTAGCTTGCCTGAAGCCTATCAGGATGCTGCTCAAAGTATTTTGCTTTTTGGTCCTTTTGGCATTAATGCCTTACGTCCGGAATCTTTATTTGGTTTTGAGTCATTTGCACCTTTAACTCACGGTGTCATTTGGTCACTTGGTTTAAATATTGTTTTATATATCTGGATTTCAAAAATTTATCGACCAAGTGTGGCAGAACAAATTCAGGCAGAAAGCTTCTTCTACTATGAAACTAAGCCTTTACCATCACCGCACACATCTACTGATTTAACCTATCTTCCTCATGACGCGGCCCGTTTAAAAGTAGGTGATTTATTTGCCTTGGCAAAAAGAATTACAGGTGAGCAACCCACTACACAAGCGTTCGAGAACTTTTGTGAGCAAAACCATCTCACACTCAATCCCAATACAATTGCCAATGGTATGTGGTGGCGTTTTACCGAGCAATATCTGGCCGGTATTATCGGTGCTGCTTCTGCACGTACTTTGCTCACGACAGCCATGATTAATAATGGCCTTGCTTTGGGTCAAGTCGCTAATATTTTAGACCAAGCATCTCAGTGGCAACGTTTCAATCAAAATCTGCTTATGACCATGATTGACCACATGACCCAAGGGGTAAGTGTGGTCGATAAAAATATGTGTCTGGTCGCGTGGAACAACCAATATTTAAAACTATTTGGTTATCCAAAAGACCTTGTTTATGTCGGCTGCCCAATTGCCGACCTGATTCGTTATAACGCTGAACGCGGCGAATGTGGCCCCGGTTCAGTCGAAGAGCATGTACGCAAACGTCTTCACTGGATGAAAGTCGGCAGCGCCCACGAGTTTGAACGTATCCGTAAAGACGGCCGCGTTATTCAAATGCGAGGTAATCCAATTTCAGGCGGTGGTTTCGTCACGACATTTGCCGATATTACGGCCTTCCGTGCGAACGAAGCCGTACTTGAAGCTCGCGTAAAAGATCGGACTCAACAGCTTGCTGATGCCTTAACTGAACAACAGCTTGCACGTGAGCAAGCTGATATGGCCAATATGTCCAAGAGCCGATTTATTGCTGCGGCAAGTCACGATCTATTACAGCCTATGCACGCTGCTCGTCTGTTTAGTACTGTTCTTGAGCAAAGCATTTCGACTGAAGAAGACCGCCAAACCTTACAGCAACTTGACCGTGCACTCTATGGTGCAGAAAGTATGCTGTCTGCCCTACTCGATATTGCACGTTTGGAAGGCGGCACCATACAACCAAAAAGACAACCTTATCCATTGCATGATTTACTCAGTGACCTTGAGTTGCAGTTTAAATCGATCGCTGCTCAGCGGAATATTTCACTGAAAGTCCACGATGTATCTTTCTGGATCGATACTGACCCGCAGTGGATTCGTCGTATTATTCAAAACTTTGTTAGCAATGCCCTACGCTATACCGCCAAAGGTCGAGTAGTCGTAGGTGTACTTCGTTCTGCACAGCAATCTGGTCATATTCGAATTGGGGTTTGGGATACCGGACCTGGTATTGCTGAAGAACAACGGATTAAGCTATTCCAAGAGTTTGAACGTTGCGGGCATTTATCACCTTGGGGTGAACAAGGTTTAGGATTAGGTCTCGCCATCGTACAACGTATGACAGGTTTGCTAAATTACCCTGTTCATGTTTACTCGGAGTTGGGCAAAGGCTCATGCTTTATGATTGAAGTGCCTATTGTCGAGCCACCAAAAGTTGCAACTCCGACTGTACAAGCAGTGCCTTTAAAAACTAAAGCGTATCGTATTTTATGCTTAGATAATGATGAAACCATTTTAGAGGGTATGAGTAGTTTATTAGGCCGATGGGGTTATCAGGTGTTCAAAGCTACCGAACCTGAGCAAGCTCTAGACATTATTCAAAAAGAGAATATTCAGGTTTGGCTCATTGACCAGCATTTAAATAACAATCAGCTTGGTGTTGATTTTATTAATCAAAATCGTCAAGAAGATGTTCCCGTTGCCTTAATTACAGCGGACTCCCACCCCGAGTTACCACAGCAATTAAAAGAACTAAATATAGTTCTACTTAAAAAACCACTAAAACCGGCCTCATTAAGAGCTTGGTTATCTGGTCTTAAAATTGCTAGTACAACAGACTAATCATTTATCGCTTCCCAACCTTTGATAAGTTTGGGAAGCGATTCTTGGCAAAAATGTTTAGCTAAATTTAAGCCAATAGGCAGAACTGCTCAAAATGTCTACTTTTACTCAATAAATTATTGACCAAAATTTCCAAAGACTCTTTTTCTATGGCAAAGCTCACCTTTTTTGTAAGTGAACACTTGTACACTTGGTTACAATTTAATAAGTCATTGTTTTTATAACTATTTATTTGATAAAAATCACTATATACGACTTTAGTCTTATTCTACTTGCATTCTGCATGACACATAAATATTCAAAACGCATTTTATTCGTCTGACGATTTATTTGAACTTATTTTGCCTGATCGCACCCCTGCTCATGAATTAACGCAAAGGACCACTGCCATGAATATTTCTGATAACAGCCCGCAAGGCCAACTTTCTTCTCAACAGTTTTATCGCCAATACAGTGCCAATGCCTTACTTCCAGAGTTAGATTGGCAAAGTATTTTTCCGCACAGCAAGCTGAGCGAAGCACATATCAAAGCTCTTAATACAATTTATCAGTGTGCTGTGCCCCTCGCACTTAATGTGTTTCATGATTTAAATTTTGATGTATTTGCACCTGCTGCTTATCATCCGCAAGGTTTGGGCTTATTTGACAAGTTAGCGCAACAAGAAGAGAACTTCTTAAAAGTCCTCACTGCTGAAAGTGAAAATCTTGATCATGACACACGCCATCAAATCTGGAGCATGTTACTCCGCGGTGGTGCTGTTCTGGTTTTCAAGGCTTGGCTTGGCCATGTCAAACTTGGCGAAAACCAGTTAGATATGACTCAGTTTGATGAACTTTCTGACTTGCTCTTTATTAAGATACCTCCACATCAACTTGCTGAGCGTTTGCATGTAGATGAAAAAGCAAAACTTGACCATATCTTCTTAATGTATGGCAATGATATTTTCCTTGATCGATTCAATAGCCTAGAAACCGCAGCACTTTTTGTTGATTTAGGTGTTTATGATGCAGCTTTCTTAAGCTTGCGTGATGACCGTGTAGCTGAATATTTAAAAAGTAAAGGCTACGTAACTCAAGAACAAATTGATGATTTGCAATGTGCTCTTAACCCACTGTACTGCGACAGCCTAACACCTAAGCAAGATTGCCTTGCTTAAGTGGAACATATAAAAAAGACCTCCATTGAGGTCTTTTTTATTTTAGATTTTTTTATCTTCAATATTTAATGCGCTGATTGCCAATACAGCCTGTGTACGATTTTGTACGCCTAGTTTTCTAAAAATAGCGGTTACGTGCGCTTTAATGGTGGCTTCTGAAACATCAAGCTCATAAGCGATCTGTTTATTCAACAAACCTTCCGCAACCATCATCAAAACACGGAATTGTTGAGGCGTTAACGACTGAATACGTTCAGCCAAAGCAGTTTCATCTGCCGCACGCGGGTCAAGATTAATATTTGATGGAAGGTTTGGTGGTAACCAAATTTCGCCATCTAGAACTTGACGAATCGCTTCACCAATATGACTTGGATGAGCCGATTTAGGAATATAACCCATTGCACCATGTGCAATCGCACGTTGGATAATTGACGCTTCTTCGTGTGCAGAAACCACAATAATTGGAATAGAGGGATATTGTGCTCTTACATAGACCAGAGCAGAAAAGCCTGAAGCACCTGGTAAGTTTAAATCAAGTAATACCAGATCAGGTTCTGCCCCATTTTCCAAACGCTCATAAAACTCATCAACCGAAGCTGTTTCATGAATTTGTGCCTGTGGCAGGCTATAACGTACTGCTTGAATCAAAGCATGACGAAACAAAGGATGATCATCAACGATTAAAATATTCATAAGCGATTAAAGTAATCTTGAGCATAAGTATGGCCTATTGTAACCCTACTATTTAGATGAAAGATATGCTCATCTTATCCATTTTTATGCAAAATGTTGTTAAATACAGACCTTTGCTTCGTTTTTCCGTTGTTTTTTACCTTTTAATCAAAATTAATCTATTTTTTATATAAGCTTCATTTTTATTCTAAAAAAGATATCACCAATAATTATATAAAATAAAAACAATTGCTTAACTTACTATTAAATTATAAAAATCAACTTTTCGGGTTTTATATTTAAAACTGATAAGGTTGACCAATTTCGTTATTTTACAGTTTGCCGTCATTGTTGATTAATAAGTCCAATGTTGTTTTTTAGGCTTAGGAACCAAATCATGACTGGTATCGCATCATCAAAACCTTTAAATATTGTTGCTGTTTCTGGTGGCTTAAATACCCCATCTAAAACCGAAAGTCTGGTTCAGGCCATTCTTGATGAGTTATCTGAAGCAATTGATATTCAAGTTCACTTTATTAAATTAAGTGAAATCGGACCATTATTAGGCGGTGCATTTTATCGAAATCAACTTCCGCAACGTGTACAAGATGACCTTGCAGCAGTTGAAGCAGCAGATGCCTTGATTGTGGGTACACCTGTCTACCGTGCCTCTTTTACCGGTCTTTTCAAACACTTCTTTGACTTCGTTGAACAAACTGCATTAGTCGATGTACCTGTACTTTTAGCTGCGTCAGGTGGTAGTGATCGCCATGCTCTGGTACTCGAACACCAACTTCGTCCATTGTTCAGCTTCTTCCAAGCACAAACTTTACCAATTGGCGTATACGCAACAGATCGCGACTTTACTCCTGAATATACAGTGAAAAGTGAGCAACTAGCTGACCGTATTACATTGGCCGTAGCACGTGCATTGCCAATTCTAGAATGGGCGCCAGCAAAAGGTAAACGTGCTGAGGTGGTTAAACCTAAATCTCAGCAAGCGAATCAAGAGCTTGGTATTAACAAGCAAATTGAGCAAGAAGAAGTATTACCTTCGGCAGCTGTACCAAACCTTGATGCAGCAGAATCTCGTTTGCATCACAAGTCCAGTAAATCATTAACGCATGTTGCCTAAGCGCAATATAGCTAAATAAAAATAACGAATGGGGAGAGAGCACCATGACGCAATTACAACAACCAATTAAATTTGCTTATTGGGTACCAAACGTAAGCGGTGGCCTTGTAGTGAGTAACATCGAACAGCGTACAGACTGGAGTTATGACTACAATGTTCGTCTTGCACAGGCTGCCGAAAACAATGGTTTTGAATATGCGCTCACTCAAATTCGTTTTACGGCGGGCTATGGGGCAGAAAACCAGCATGAGTCTGTGAGTTTCAGTCATGCATTACTTGCAAAAACTGAGAAACTTAAAGTGATTGCGGCGATTCTGCCCGGCCCTTGGAAACCGGCACTTGCAGCTAAACAGCTCACGACAATTGATTATCTAACTGAAGGCCGTATTGCGATTAATGTTGTGAGTGGCTGGGTCAGAGGCGAGTTTGATGCGATTGGTGAAGAGTGGCCTGAGCATGATGAGCGTTATGTTCGCTCTGAAGAGTTTATTCGCACGCTAAAAGGAATCTGGACCACAGATAACTATAGTTTCGATGGTAAGTATTACCAATTCCAGAACTACACACTTAAGCCAAAACCTCTGCAAAAACCACATATTGAAGTCTTTCAGGGCGGCAGTTCACGTGCAGCAAGAGATATGGCGTCTCGTGTATCCGACTGGTATTTCACCAATGGTAATACTGTAGAAGAAATTCAAAAACAAGTCGAACATATTCGCACCAAAGCAAAAGCCAATAATCACCATGTCAAAATTGGGGTAAATGCGTTCATTATTGCCAGAGATACCGAAGAAGAAGCTAAAGCAGTACTTCAAGAAATTATTGATAAAGCCAATACTGAAGCAGTCAATGCATTTGGCGATGCAACTCGTGAAGCGGGTGCGGCTTCACCAGAACAAGAAGGCAACTGGGCAAAATCAACTTTTGAAGATTTAGTTCAATATAACGATGGCTTTAAAACCAATTTAATTGGTACACCTCAGCAAATTGCAGAGCGTATTGTGGCGCTTAAAAATGTAGGTGTCGATTTGGTTCTTTCCGGTTTCTTACACTTTATTGAAGAGGTGCAATATTTCGGAGAAAAAGTTCTGCCGCTCGTTCGTCAGTTAGAACTTCAACAGGAAAAGGAGGTAGAAATCCCAGCTAAATCAGCCTAAAAAACTCCAGTTAAATAGCGCAAGATAATAAAAACAACAAATTAAAATAAAGTTTTATTGGCTCCAAGACTCGGCTTGGAGCTTTTATTTTTTAAGATTTCTCAACTTCTCGAACAACAGTTTCAACTGAATAGCGGCACCATTTTGAAAGAACCTCAATAAATTCATTTAATGCTGCAGGTTCAAAATGACTCACAATCATATAACAGGCATTACCCATAACCTTAAAGCATTCATCAATCTGTTCGTATTGCTTGACCAAATTTTCAATTTCTTCAAAAGCGCGTTGTTCATTTAAATGCAAATGAATAAATTGTTTATGTAGGTATTGCACAGCAATGGTGTAGTTTTTGATAACTCCTGCATCCATCAACTGGGCTATTCGAGCACCTACGGCCTGCCCCGTTCGATGGACACGCTGACCAATTTCTTTATTTGTTAAACGGGAATCTTGCTTGAGTAATGCAATAATTTTTAGATCAATCGGGTCTAATTCAATATTCATTTTTCATGGCGAAAGAAAACTTGCGATAATGCTTTCATTTGACTATAGCCGAGTTTTCAAGCAGAGAATAATCTTGTTTTATCTCATATCAACAAGAGTGTTCTCATGAAACAAGCACTGTTAGTTATCGATGTACAAAATGATTATTTTAAAAATGGCAAAATGGAATTGGTTGGTCCAGATCAAGCGCTCGATAAAATAAAACAGCTCGAGCAATATTTTATCGAAAAAGATTTACCGATTATTTATGTGCAACATATTAACCCGCCACAAGCCAGTTTTTTTCAAGAAAATACAGATGGGGTTTTACTTCATCCCGAACTGCATGTTCATAATGATTCATTGGTTGTAACTAAGCATTATCCCAATAGTTTTTTAGAAACTAATTTAGAAGAACTTTTAAAAGCACACCAAATTGATCAACTCGTGATTACAGGCATGATGACACATATGTGTATTGATTCAGGGACACGTGCAGCCAAAGAGCTTGGCTATCAACCTATCTTAATTGCAGATGCCACCGCAACACGTGATTTAAGCTATGCTGGAAAAACCGTAAAAGCTGAAGACGTGCAAATAGCTTTTTTAACTGCGCTTAGTACATTTGCAAATGTACAAAATACGACTGACTTTTTAGCAAGCTCTTAATGGCGCTTAATAAAAAAGCCCCCTTAGGGGCTTTTTTAGAGATTATTTTTGTCTATCGGGATAAACCGTGGCAATTAACTGCTCTACTACAGCAGGTTCAGCTAAGGTTGAGGTATCGCCCAAACTATCAAGCTCGTTTGCCGCAATCTTTCTTAAAATACGGCGCATGATTTTGCCAGAGCGCGTTTTAGGTAATGCTGGTGCCCAATGCAATGCATCTGGTGAAGCTACTGGCCCGAGTACTTTACGTCCCCAGTTAATTAACTCTTTACGCAGCTCTTCCGATTCTGGAACACCCGCCTGTAAGGTCACGAAAGTACAAATACCTTGTCCTTTAATATCATGCGGCATACCCACCACGGCTGCTTCTGCTACTGATTCATGCGAAACAAGAGCACTTTCAATTTCAGCCGTACCTAGACGGTGGCCTGAAACGTTTAAGACATCGTCAACACGACCTGTAATCCAGTAATAACCATCTTCATCACGGCGGGCGCCATCACCTGTAAAATAAGTATTTTTGAAGGTTGAGAAATACGCTTCAATAAAGCGATCTGGGTCACCCCAAATGGTACGCATCTGACCTGGCCATGAATCTTTAATCACAAGGTTACCTTCAGCTGCACCTTCTAACTCATTACCTTCACCATCTACAATGGCCGGTTGAATACCAAATAAAGGACGCGTTGCTGAACCTGGTTTTAAAGCTGTTGCACCCGGTAATGGCGCAATCAAAATACCACCTGTCTCAGTTTGCCACCATGTATCAACAATCGGGCAACGGCCTTCGCCGACAACATTGTAGTACCAGTTCCAAGCCTCTGGGTTAATAGGTTCACCAACCGAACCAAGTAAACGTAAACTGCTACGATTACTTTCACGTACATACGAATCGCCTTCTCGCATCATGGCACGAATCGCGGTTGGCGCTGTATAGAGAATAGAGACTTTATGTTTATCGACTACATGACCAAGACGTGCCCATGTTGGATATTGAGGTACACCTTCAAACATTAAGGTCGTCGTACCATTTGCCAGTGGACCATAAATCAGATAACTATGCCCTGTAATCCAGCCAATATCGGCTGTACACCAATACACATCATCTTGTTTTAAATCGAAGACTTCTTTAAAAGTACTGGTTACATAAACCAGATAACCGCCTGTGGTATGCAACACCCCTTTCGGTTTACCTGTTGAGCCTGAGGTATAAAGAATAAATAAAGGGTCTTCTGCCTTCATTGGTTCTGGAGGACAGTCAGCATCCACCTCCATAATAATAAGGTGATACCACAAATCACGGCCTGACTTCATTTCGATTGGGTTTGCATTACGGTAAACCACAATCACATTTTCAACACATTCGGTACCCGGCAATGCTAAAGCCAAATCGACATTTTCTTTAAGTGGTAACAACTTACCGGCACGTAGGCTTGAGTCTGCGGTAATTACAAGTTTAGCTTGGCTGTCTTCAATACGGCTTGCCAACGAGTCTGGCGAAAAACCACCAAATACCACGCAGTGCACCGCACCAATACGGGCACAGGCCAACATGGCAATTGCAGCCTCAGTCACCATTGGCATATACAGTACAACGCGGTCACCTTTACCAATGCCATATTTCTTCAAAACGTTAGCAAAGCGGCAGACTTCATCGTGTAATTCTTTATAAGAAACGATTTTATGACGAGAAGGATGGTCACCTTCCCAAATAATGGCAGGGTTATGTGGATGTTCTTTAAGATGCCTGTCCAAGCAGTTTGCTGACACGTTCAACTCACCATCAGCAAACCACTCAATTTTGAAATTGTCTTTGTCAAAACTGGTATTTTTAACTTGGGTAAATGGCTTTATCCAATCGACAATTTTAGCTTGCTCTGCCCAGAATTCATCTGGGTTCTCGATAGAGTGTTGATAACGTTTAAAGTAGTCTGCTTCAACAGTACGAGCTGTTTTTTTAAATTCCTCTGGTACTGGATAGATCTCATTCATACGCAACTTCCTTGATCTTGTGCATCCCATCTCGAGACTGTGGCTATTATTTTACTGGATCTTATTTGTATGCCTTTTCAGTATGATGACTCTCTCAAAGTCAAAACAATCCGACTTTGGTCATATATTGACCACTTACTCAAACATACGAAATTGTGAACATTTTTATAAAATTAAGTTGATTTAAAACATTTGTCTATAGCTTTTACTTTTATAATTTTTTTAAGTTTTGATGGTTTTGACCATCAACAAAGTTTATTTTAGCTTTTAGAAGCAGTGCAGGAATAAAATAAGATGTTTGCCGAAACTCCCTCTTCACGACCACCAGAGCTTCCGTTTAAAGATAGTCCTTTTTCAATTCATGGTCGCTTTAACCGCATGAGTTATTTAGGTGGATATGGCCTAATTTATTTAATTACACTTATAGGTTATTTCATTTTAGCTTCCTTTCTTGGAAGTTTTCAGCTTTCAAGCGATCTATTTAATTTTGAGTTTTATAGCTCTCTCTCTGGCGTAAGTGCCTTAGTAATATGGGCTTTTTGGCTGTTTTTGATCTATCTCAATATTATTCTGGTCGTTCGGCGCTTACACGATTTAAATAAAAGTGGCTGGATGGGCCTGCTGTTATTTATTCCGGTGGTTCAGTTCTTTTTTATGATCTATTTATTACTTGCTTCTGGTACTGCAGGCCCAAATCAGTATGGCCCTGTTCGGCCTTCAACCTTTATCGAGAAACTGATGGCTTGGCTTATTTTAATCGCTATTTTAATTAGCCTTATTTCTACCGCAGGCTTTTTTTACTACTTCTCTGGTATCGATACTATTCAAACCCCAACACAAATTTTACAAAAAGGAACGCAATACTTTTAATTAAAAAACACTTTATTATTTAGATGAACTCATTATAGTAGGCGCACATTTTATCTCCTACTATGATGAAAGCTAAAAAAGCTTTCATGAATTTATTTAATTAGAGACTTGTCGTGGCTGATGAACAAAAATCCTTAACGGATGTTGCAAAAAATACAGGCGAACTTTTGCAAGAAGCAGGTACTAAAACCACTCAAACGGTTTTAGCACATACCGAGAAATATCATGATGCCTATACTACTATCGACAAAATCGTAGATAGTTTTTGGGAACGTGTACCTTATATCTGCATTGCGATTACCGTTTTTATTATTTTTTGGCTACTGACCAAATTATTTAAATTCTTTGTGCGTAAGACTTTAGAAAATCGTTCTTATACTCGCCAAAATTTGGTTCTTGTTTTAAACCGTGTCGGTAGTACAGCAATCTTATTCTTTGGTTTCTTAATTGCTTTAGTCATTATGATTCCAGGGTTTACGCCAGGCCAACTCATGAGTGCATTGGGTATTGGTTCGGTCGCAATTGGTTTTGCATTTAAAGATATTTTCCAAAACCTGCTTTCAGGTATTTTGATTTTATTGAGCGAGCCATTCCGTATTGGCGATTCGATTGTAGTGAATTCACTTGAAGGAACTGTAGAAGATATTCAGATTCGTGCAACGTTCCTGCGCTCACCGGATGGCCGTCGTATCGTTATTCCAAATGCAACCGTTTATACGAGTGCTTTAACGGTAAATACGGCTTACCAACAACGTCGCTGTGAGTTCGTAGTCGGTATTGGTTATGATGACGATGAGCAAAAAGCAAAACAAATTATTTTAGATATTCTCAATAATGACCGTAATGTACTCAGCCAACCTGCTTTCTCGGTTAACGTGACAGCTCTAGCAGACTTCTCGGTTAACCTTACGGTACGTTGGTGGATTA
Source organism: Acinetobacter sp. 1130196 (assembly GCF_000588095.1). NCBI lineage: Bacteria > Pseudomonadati > Pseudomonadota > Gammaproteobacteria > Moraxellales > Moraxellaceae > Acinetobacter > Acinetobacter sp. 1130196. The sequence continues at coordinate 70,884 of NZ_JFWX01000009.1, forward strand.
ATACCACTGAGACAGATATTTCGTCATCTACAAGCACTATTCAAGCTGAAGTAAAACAAGCCTTCAATGCAAATGGCATTAATATTCCTTACCCTATTCAGGAATTAAAAATGGCCGCTAATCATTCGCCATTGAATGCTGAGAACTCAGCTAAATAAACGCCCTAAAATATAAGAAATAGACGTTTCGGTTCTTAAAATACGGTTGCCTAAGCTCATCGCTTGGCAGCCGTTTTTTATGAGTAAATCAACTTCATAAGGAATAAATCCCCCTTCCGGCCCAACCACTACACTACAAGCATAGCCAATATTATTTGGCATACTCTGCTCGGCATAAGGGTGAGCCACGTAGGCAGGAGATTCTTCTGAAATTAGGGTTGGCAAAACGTCTTCAACAAAAGGTTTAAAACGTTTATACATTTGAATTTCAGGAACAATTGTGTCGCCTGCTTGCTCAAGTCCAAGCGTAACGTATTGATCAATTTGCTGTAAAAATGGAGTTTGCCAATAGCTTTTATCAACGCGATAACTATGAATTAGACTTATCTTTTCAACACCTAAAGTCACACTGTCCATAATTAGACGGCGTAAAACTTTTGGTCTTGGCAAAGCCACAATTAAATGAGCTGGAAGTTTTGCTGGTACTGCTTCTTCACGAATAGGGCGTATACGGACTTCGTGCTCATTCATTGAAACAATTTCAGTGATATAACGGACGCCGTTGCGAATACCAACTTTTAGGTTCTGGCCGACCGTGATATCAAGATGTTCACGTAAATGTTGTAATTGACGTTTTGAATGGATAGACCATGTATCCGATTGAACATCTTCAGGCTCTAGTAAAACAATATTCATGATTTTTCGGCCAGATAGCGATTAATCACCCCGATATGTTTTTGTAATGAACCTTGATTACGATGCAATACTTTATGCGCCTGTGCCACTAGCTGTTCAGTCGCCTCAGGCTCTGCCAGACACGCTAGCCAGATATCAACGACCTGCTGTGCATCTTGAGCGATAAGCACAGCATTTTCATAAATGAATTCATCAACAATCGTTTGAAAGTTAAAGTAACGCGGTCCAACCACTGTAGGTACATTTAAAACCATAGGTTCTAAAATGTTATGTCCACCACCCGGCTCATTTAAAGAACCACCTACAAAGCACACCTGACTTAAGGCATACCATAACCAAAGCTCCCCCATGCTGTCGGCTAAATAAACCTGTGTGCTCGCATGGATACTCTGTCCCATACTTCTACGATGCGTAACTAAATTTAAATTTTGGCAAATTTCAAATACTTCGTCGAAACGTTCAGGATGACGAGGCACCACAATACACACCAACTCACGGTCTGAATTTAAATGAGGCACAAGTGCTTCTAAAATTTGTTGTTCTTCAGGTGCATGTGTACTGGCAATCGTCACAACCTGACGGTTTTCCAAATACCACTGCTGATGCAATTGAACAGCTTGCTTAATAAAAGCCTCAGGTGCATGAATATCAAATTTAATATTTCCAACAACCTGACTTTTATGCTCGTCTAAACCAAGTTCGACATAACGCTGACGGGTTGCACTATCTTGTGCTAATACCCAATCGATTTGCTTTAACATACCGGCAGTTAAACTTGAGACTTTACTATAGCCTTTTGCTGACTTTTCAGATAAACGAGCATTAAGTAATAAACATGGTACATGCTGTAATTTGGCTTGATCAATTAAATTTGGCCAAAGCTCAGTTTCAACTAATGCTAAAAGTCTCGGTTTGTATGATTCGAAGAATTGTTTTAAAAGAGGCTTTTGATCTACAGGCAAATAAACTGCTTGGAATAAATCTAAATATGGCTCTTTTAAAAAAAGTGACTTAGCGCGTGCCTGACCAGTTTTTGTAGTATTGGTCACTAAAACTGGCTGGCCTAGTTTGAGATAGTGCTCAATAAGTGGCTGCGCAGCATTGGTTTCTCCAACTGAAACCGCATGAAACCAGATGGCTTTTATATTTTTCGGATCTTCAAACGGCCCAAATCGTTCCAGACATTCCTGATGATATAATTCCAGACTTTCTGCACGTCTTTTTATTCGCCAACGATAAAAAGGTTTTAATAAATGGAGTGCTGTGTTGTACCAAAATGGGGTCGCCAAGCGGTTTGCCTCAAATAGTCAAAATTTAAAAACTGGGGAAAATATAACATAGATAAAAAAAATGGCAGAGTTTCGATACCTAAACTCTACCATATACAAGAAAAGTCATTGACTGAACTCACAAAAGAGCAAGTTCAGCACATAGTAAATCTAAATAAAATAATGATTTTAAGAAGCTTCTAAAGCAGGATAGTCCGTATAACCTTCAGCACCTTTAGCATATAAAGTCGTTGGTTGAAGCTCATTTAATGGTAGACCTTGCTCTAAACGTTGTAATAGATCAGGGTTAGCAATATAAGCCTTACCAAAAGATACAGCATCTGCCTGACCTTCACGCAAAATACGTTTTGCTGATTCTGGTGTCAGGTTTTCATTAGCAATCCATACACCATTAAATTTTTGACGTAATTGTGGACCGATACTATCGGCTGCTTCATATTCACGAGAGAAAATGAAAGCTACATTACGTTGACTCAATTGCTCAACCACATAACCGAATGTTGCTAATGGGTTTTCATCACCCATATCGTGTGAATCGCCACGCGGTGCAATATGTACACCTACTCGGCCAGCGCCCCACACCTCAATAAAGGCATCAACTACTTCTAATAATAAACGAGCGCGGTTTTCAACCGGACCACCATACTCATCATCACGCTGGTTGGTATTACTTTGAAGGAACTGGTCAATTAAATAACCATTTGCAGCGTGTAACTCAACACCATCAAAACCTGCTGCTTTAGCCAGCTCTGCTGAATGTTTATACTGAGCAACAACTTCTTTAATTTCTTCAATCGAAAGCGCACGTGGTTTTACATATGGGCGCTTAGGACGTAATAAACTCACTTCACCCGCAGGTTGAATCGCACTTGGTGCAACAGGAATATCGCCATCCAAAAGTTCAGGATCTGAAATACGGCCCACATGCCAAAGTTGAACTACAATTTTTGAACCTTGCGCATGAACTGCTTCAATAATCTTGTTCCACGCTTGTGCCTGCTCTTGTGACCATAGTCCTGGAGTGTCTGCATAACCCACAGTTTTTGAACCAATAACTGTTGCTTCAGTGAGAATGAGACCAGCATTTGCACGTTGCTGATAATATTCCACCATTAAGTCGTTTGGAACACGGCTTTCGCCACTACGTGCACGTGTTAATGGGGCCATTACCAGTCGATTTTTAATTTCAAAATCACCAACTGTTAAGGGAGTATTGAGTTCAGCCATGATCGCCTCGACTTACACTTTATTTGTTTTAAAGTGTTTGTTTTAAATGTTCGATATATTGCTGAATCAAAGCTTCGTTACGTGAAAAATAAGACCATTGTCCATATTTTTGGACCTGAATGAGACCTGCCTGCTGTAATACAGACAAATGATTGGACATGGTAGACTGAGCTACTTTACCCAAACGTTCAATATGACCTGCGCAAACCCCTTTTTCAAAACTACCACCACACTCTTCTACCGGTAAATAATGCGCAGGTTCTTTTAACCATTGCAGAATCTGCCGACGCAGAGGATTGGCTAGGGCTTTGCTAATTGCATCAATATCCATAGGCTCAACACGTCTTTTAAACGAACAAAGCTTCGTTCAGCATTTCGAAAACATAATATCGCATTTTTTCGATATTCATATCCATTTTTTTCGATATTCATATCGTATTTTTCCGATTAACTTCCGATCACTGAACTGCTTTGCCGTTTTAATCGCTAAAAATTTAAGAGTTTTAGAGAACTAAAAGTTCAAAAGACTCTTATAACCCCTGCTTTAAACTCGCTTCGATGAAACGATCAAGGTCACCGTCAAGAACTGCACCAGTGTTTGAGTTTTCAACACCTGTACGTAAGTCCTTAATACGAGAGTCATCAAGTACATAAGAACGAATTTGGCTACCCCAACCAATATCAGACTTCGAGTCTTCAAGTGCTTGAGCTGCTTCATTACGTTTTTGCATTTCTAGTTCATACAATTTTGCACGTAACTGTTTCCATGCATGATCACGGTTCGCATGTTGTGAACGCTGGTTTTGACACGCAACCACAATACCAGATGGAATGTGCGTCAAACGAACTGCTGAATCTGTTTTGTTAATGTGCTGACCACCTGCACCAGATGCACGGTAAGTATCAGTACGAACATCAGAAGGATTAATATCGATTTCGATATTGTCATCAACTTCTGGTGAAATAAATACCGCAGAGAATGAAGTATGACGACGGTTACCACTGTCGAATGGTGATTTACGCACTAAACGGTGTACACCAGATTCTGTACGTAACCAACCGTATGCATATTCACCTTCAACGCGAATCGTTGCAGATTTGATACCTGCTACATCACCATCAGATACTTCCATAAGTTCTGCTTTAAAACCGTGACGTTCAATCCAGCGCATATACATACGTAATAACATTGAAGCCCAATCTTGTGCTTCTGTACCGCCTGAACCTGCCTGAATCTCGACATAGCAAGGATTCGGGTCCATTGGGTTGCTAAACATACGGCGGAATTCAAGTTTTGCTAATTCTTCTTCGGCAGCGCCAAGCTCAGATTGGACATCTACCAGCAAGCTTTCATCATCAGCCTCAACAGCTAAATCGAGCATTGCTTTGGCATCTTCAAGCTGTGTAGACAAGCCATCTAATACATTAATAACGTTTTCTAGTTCGCCCTTTTCTTTTGCCATTGCCTGAGCACGGTTTTGATCATTCCAGATCGCAGGGTCTTCTAACTCACGTAAAACTTCTTCTAAACGTTCTTTTTTCAGATCGTAGTCAAAGATACCCCCGTAGTGTTTGGCTACGATCAGTTAAGTCTTTCAATTGGTTTAGATAAGGATTAATTTCCACGCGAGTGTTCCCATAAAAACAGATAAACAGTCGAATATTTTATCATAGCTATGGTTATCTTCGAACCTGCTTTAATTTATAACTGTCATTTCAATTTATAAATTTTTTAATTTTCTTTCAGAAGATTTTAAGCTTAATTCGTAACATCCCCATACAAAATTGGGTACTTTTCCAGCATTTTTGAATTTCTACACAAAATCTCCTCAATTTTAATAAAATAAAACATTATGTTTTTATTATTTAAAATCAATATATTAAATTAAATATAGTTACAGAAAAAGCACATGGTTACAGTCCGGTTACTTGCCCAAGATTGACGGTAAATGTTTTTGCTCTAGACTAAAAGTTGTAACAAAACATTTATAAAATCGTTTTTAAGAGGGGAGAGATTCCATGAAAAAACTAGCAATTGCATCAGCTCTTTTATCTGCACTTGCAGTAAGTGGCGCAGCAAACGCTTACCAAGCTGAAGTTGGTGGTTCTTACACTTATCTTGATCCAGATAACGGCAGCAGCGTAAGTAAATTTGGTGTTGATGGGACTTATTATTTCAACCCTGTTCAAACACGTAATGCACCGCTTGCTGAAGCAGCATTCTTAAACCGTGCAAGCAACGTTAACGCACACGTTAACTATGGCGATAACAGCGGTACTAAAGATACTCAATATGGCGTAGGCGTTGAATACTATGTTCCTAACACTGACTTCTACCTTAGCGGTGATGTAGGCAGAAATGAACGTGAAATCGACAACACAAACTACGATCAAAAAGTTACAACTTATGCTGCTGAAGTAGGTTACTTACCAGCACCAGGTTTGTTACTTGCTTTGGGTGTTAAAGGTTATGACGAAAAAGACGGTAAAGACGGCGCAGATCCTACCGTTCGTGCGAAATACGTAACTCAAGTTGGTCAACATGACGTAAACCTTGAAGCGTATGGTGCGTTTGGTGACCTTGACGAATATAAAGTGCGTGGTGACTACTACATCGATAAAACTTTAAGTTTAGGTGTGGACTACTACAACAATGACTTAACTGATAAAGACGAATGGGGCATTAATGCTAAAAAATTCTTAAATCAGCAAGTAAGTCTTGAAGGTCGTATTGGTTTCGGTGATAACGACAACACTTATGGTGTTCGTGCAGCATACCGCTTCTAATCTTACCTAGATTTAAAAAATCCGCTCAATTGAGCGGATTTTTTTATTGATTTAAATGCACAATTCGTAGCTGTAAGCTCACATTGCCATTAAAAACATTACGGTCTATTTCATAAACTAAATGTACATGATCACGCATTGGATCAAACTCGAAGCGGCCGGCTGCGTTAAAAGCAATCGCATCGAAACTGTATTGATCTATCGCTAGTCTAAGTTTCAGGTGTGTCTCTTTGAGCCAACGGAAATCGATAACTTTAAAATTTCCCTCAAATTGAGGCAGTGGAAATTTTTGTCCCCATGGCCCTAACTGCTCAATCCAGTTCAAGGTATCTAACTGCAAAGCAGAGACAGGTAACTCACCATCAGTCCATAATGTCGCTTGAAAGATTGATTCATCCATCGCAGCGACACAATCATTAAATACTGTCTTAAAAGCTTCAAAGTTTTCTTTACGAATCGTAAGGCCGGCTGCCGCAGCATGTCCACCAAAATGGCTGACCAACTCAGGATGTTGTTCAGCAACTTGCTCAATAGTATTTCGAATGTGAACACCATCGATTGAACGTGCTGAGCCCTTAATATGAATGCCATCCTCATCGGGTGCAAAAACAATCGTTGGCCGATGAAATTGCTCTTTCAAACGCCCCGCGACAATCCCGATGACACCTTGGTGCCAGTTTTCTTCAAATAGAACAAGCGCCGGTGGGATATCCTGTTGTGAAAGCTGCAAATTATCTAAAGCCGATAAAGCTTGTTGTTTCATCTCCCCTTCAACTTGGCGGCGGTCTATATTTAGCTGATTTAATTGTTGAGCAATTGGATAAGCAGTTTCCATCGAATCTGCTAATAAACACTCGATCCCAATGCGCATGCTCTCCATGCGCCCTGCTGCATTAATCCGTGGTCCAAGCACAAAACCTAAGTCTTGCGCACGTATTGAAGTTGCTTCCCGACCAGCAATATCGAGTAAAGCTAAAATCCCTACTCGACACTGATGTTGCTGAATACGTTTTACACCGGCATCAACCAAAATACGGTTGTTATAATCCAAAACAGCAACATCGGCATAAGTTCCCAAAGCGACTAAATCTAAATATTGAGTCACTTTACTTGTGCTTTTGCCTTGTCTATTGCGTAGACTCGCCAAATTGGCAAGTACATAAAAAGCAACGCCAACACCGGCAAGCGCCTTACTTGGAAACTCACATCCTAATTGGTTCGGGTTTACTACCGCCTCAGCAAGCGGGGTTTCTTTGGTCGTTAAGTGATGATCGGTAATAATTACTTGCATGCCTAAGGCATGTGCTGCATCAACACCAGCATGGCTGGAAATTCCATTATCTACCGTAATTAATAGATCGGGTTGATAAGTTTGATAAGCAAGCTCAGCAATGGCTGGAGTAAGGCCATAACCATATTTGAAACGATCTGGTACCAGATAGTCGACTTTTGCTCCCATATCGCGAAGCACGAGCATCATTAAAGCAGTGCTAGTTGCACCATCAGCATCATAGTCCCCTACAATAACTATTTTTTTCTGCTCATCGATGGCTTGGTCCATTAATGCGACAGCAGCGTCCAACCCTTTGAGCTCTGGAGCAAGCAGGTTCTTAAGTTTTAGCTCTAATTCTTGTTCAGATTGCACCCCACGTCTTGCCAAAATCTCGGCAATAAACGGAGGCACGCCCTGAAACTGTTCAGGGCGCGTCAATAAAGGTCTTTGTTTAATTTGTATTTTTGTCATTTAAGGCATCAGTCGGTGCAATGTCCATTGACCGTCGATTTTTTCATAACTCAAGCGGTCATGTAAACGATTTGGTCGTCCTTGCCAGAATTCATAATAGTCCGGTTGCAGACGATATCCGCCCCAAAACTCTGGCTTATCGAGTACTTCACGGCTTTGAACTTGTTGTTGCAAGTCTTGAAAACGCTGTTGCAACAACTCTCGGCTTTCTATCTTACCGCTTTGCGGTGTACTGATATGAGCTGCAATCTGGCTATCACGTGGACGCTTATGATAATAGTCGGTAGATTCCTGTTCAGGAATTTTGACGACATGACCACCCACTCGTACCTGACGCTCTAAGCTAGGCCAATAAAATAACAGTTCAGCATAGGGATTTTCTGCCAAATCTGCCCCTTTCTGACTGTCATAGTTGGTATAGAAATCATAACCTGCTTCTGTCGCACCGCGTAACAATACAGTTCTGACATGTGGACGACCGCTAGCGCTCGCAGTTGCTAAAGACATCGCATATGGTTCGTGCAAGTTGGCGGCTAAGGCATGATTAAACCAACCTAAGAATTGTTCGTGCGGATTACTCGCGACTTGTGTTTCGTACAATTCACCTTGTTCATAGCTTAAACGTAATTCACTTAAGTCTTTAATGACGTCACTCATGCCATACACCTTATGCAACTTGCGCTTGTGAACGGACTGCATTTGCTAAATGTTCAGCCAAAGCATTCACTTCTTGTTCGTCATCGCCTTCAACCATGACACGAATGACTGGCTCAGTTCCAGACTTACGAACTAAAATACGTCCACGTCCTTTAAGCTGTTCTTCTGCTTTATTGAACTCAGTCACTAATGCTGGAATGGAGTATGGATCAAGCATTTGTTCTAAACGTATATTTACAAGCACTTGTGGGAATAATTTAAAGTCCTGAACCAATTCATGGAGCGCTTTATTTTGCTCAACCATTACAGTTAACACTTGAAGTGCTGCAATAATCGCATCACCTGTTGTGCTCTTATCTAACGTTAAAATATGTCCAGATGGTTCTCCACCTGTGACCCATCCATTTTCATCTAATGCTTGTAATACATAGCGGTCACCAACTTTTGCACGAACAAAGCCAACGTTTGCTTTTTCAAGTGCAATTTCAAGCGCCATATTACTCATAACAGTACCAACAATACCTACTGGCTTGTTTTTCGCTTGAGTCGCCAAAATATATAAGATGTGGTCACCATCAATTAAGTTCCCAAACTTATCAACCATCACGACACGGTCGGCATCGCCATCAAAGGCAATTCCTAGATCAGCTTCTTGCTCAACTACTGCTTTTTGTAAACTTTCTGGGTGAGTCGAACCACAGTTTTCATTAATATTTAAACCATCTGGTTCGTTGTACAGAGCAACAACTTTGGCACCTAACTCACGGAAAACTGAAGGCCCAACGCTATAAGCTGCACCATGTGCACAATCCACAACAATTTTTAAATTATTTAAATCGAAGTGATATGGAAATGTAGACTTACAAAATTCAATGTAACGACCATTTGCATCATTTACACGAACACTTTTACCTAAGTTCGCAGTGTCATCAATAAATAACTCTTTTTCTAATTCTTTATTAATTTCTTCCTGTAATGCATCTGGTAATTTTTTACCTTCACTTGAGAAAAATTTAATTCCATTATCAAAATAAGGATTATGTGATGCAGAAATAACAATACCTGCATGCGCATGTAAGGCACGGGTAAGATGTGCAATAGCCGGTGTCGGCAATGGTCCAAGTAAGTGAACATATACGCCAGCAGCGTTTAATCCCGCCTGCAAAGCAGACTCTAAAATATAGCCAGATAAACGTGTATCTTTTCCTAATACCACAAGCGGTTTATTTTTTGGACTCGTTCGTTTTAATACCTTCCCTGCGGCGAACCCGAGTTTTAAAGCAAACTCTGGTGTAATCGGCATTTGCCCAAATTTTCCACGAATACCATCCGTTCCAAAATAACTCATAGCTTATCTCATTTTACGCCACTTCAGCCGTGGCTCATTTCATATATGGCTATTCTGCCATATCTATTTTCATCAGATTTACTTTACACCAAAAACAAAAAGCCGTCAGTGTACTGACGGCTTTCTTACTTGATTTGGTTACTAAAATCTAACCAACACGATAGTTCGGAGCTTCTTTAGTAATCGTTACATCATGAACATGTGACTCAGACATGCCCGCTGAAGTAATTTTCACAAATTTCGCATTTTGGCGAAGGTCTTCAATCACTGATGAACCTGTATAGCCCATAGATGAACGTAAACCACCCATCATTTGATGAACGATATTACCCATTGGGCCTTTATATGGAACACGACCTTCAATTCCTTCTGGTACTAACTTTTCAGCACCTGCTTTTGAATCCTGGAAGTAGCGGTCAGCAGAACCTGTCGCTCCAGCCATTGCACCTAATGAGCCCATACCACGATATGCTTTGTAGTAACGGCCTTGGAAGAATTCAACCTCACCAGGCGCTTCTTCAGTACCCGCTAGAAGTGAACCAACCATGATTGTGCTTGCACCCGCACCGATCGCTTTTGCCATATCGCCAGAGAAACGGATACCGCCATCTGCAATTAGAGGAATTTGATCTTTAAGTGCATTAGCAACGCTGTCAATCGCAGAAATTTGCGGCATACCAATACCTGCCACAATACGTGTCGTACAGATAGAACCAGGACCAATACCTACTTTTACAGCATCTGCGCCTGCATCTAATAATGCCAATGCAGCATCACCAGTTGCGATATTACCGCCAATCACTTGGACTTGAGGGAAGTTTTGTTTTACCCAACGTACACGTTCAATAACACCAGCAGAGTGGCCGTGTGCTGTATCAACAACAATGACGTCAACACCAGCTTCAACCAATGCTTCTACACGACTTGGTGTTTCAACGCCTGTACCTACCGCAGCACCAACACGTAAACGACCAAGATCATCTTTACAACTATTTGGATAACTCTCAGCTTTACGGAAGTCAGTTACCGTAATTAAACCTTTAAGTTCGTTGTTTTCGCCAACGACCAAAACTTTTTCAATGCGATGCTTTTGCAATAATGCTTGAATATTTTCTTTAGACTCGCCTTCACGCACAGTCACCAAACGATCTTGGCCTGTCATGATGTTGCTAACAGGTTGTTCCAAGTTAGTTTCAAAACGTGTATCACGGCCTGTCACAATACCAACAACCTTGCCGTCTTTAACAACAGGTACACCGCTAATGTTATTAGCGCTGGTAATTGCAATAAGTTCACGTACTGTGGTTTCTGGGGTTACAGTGATTGGATCTTTCACCATACCCGCTTCGAATTTTTTCACACGGCGTACTTCTGCAGCTTGAGCAGCAATATCCATGTTTTTGTGCAAAATCCCGATACCACCATTTTGCGCCATTGCAATCGCCATACGTGACTCAGTCACCGTATCCATTGCAGCTGAAACTAATGGGATATTTAAGTGAATGCCGCGAGTTAAACGTGTCTTTAAAGAGACATCTTTTGGGAGAACAGTAGAGTAGGCAGGAAGTAATAAGACATCATCGAAGGTTAGCGCTTCTTGAACGATGGTCAGCATAACAATCTCACTGGTAAATTCCGTGAGCTATTATAAACAAATTTCAATGCAATTTTCATATTATCTTTGCCTTTTTCAGCAATAGATATTTACCTACTCTAAATATTTCTCACTTATTATCGTGTTAGCTCATATTTAACTCACCTGATCATAATCATGATCATTTTCTGAATCTGCTGGGCTTACCTCAATCAAAGGAATCAATTGGTGCGCCAAGCGTGCTTTATTACACTGTTCATCTGCAATCTGTACTTCTTTACAGGTAGAACTACGCACAGCATAAATAGAACAACCTACCTCTTTACCAATTTCACCTGTTAGAGCCTGACATCGTGGCTGAGCTTGATTGGTTCCACGCATACACGAATAAACGGGTGTTAAAGGTTCAACGAGATGTTCATCCATTAACTCGGCCTCAGCCCAATAAAATGAAACCCGAAAATGTGCACAACACGCCCCACAGCGTAGGCACTCATCTGGAGTCGCAACTTGAGATAACATTTTTATTCAAATTCTCGTCATCAAAAATTTTTTTCTATGGCGCAAAATCCTAAAAAAATTTCAAATTGGACTCAAGATATTGAAGATAACTTTTTATGTCGGACAGCTAAAAATTTGCTCAGTCATTAAATCTACGCCGCATGGTAAGGTCTCAATCCAGTCTAAAAACTGATTAATCATTTCTTTACCAATAAATGGAGTACCATGCTGAGGTACAATCATCTCAATATCCATTTGACGGACCATGTTGACCCATAAACGAATAACTTTATTGGAGCACATATAGCGCTGATGAAAAGCCTTCATTTTCATCACATGGGCATCAAAATCTTTGAGAGGCTGACTTGCATCCTCCACAATAGAAGCCCCCATATCACCAGAAAATAAAATCTTGGCAACTGGATCATAAAACTGAAAATTACCTACCGAATGTAGGAAATGGGCCGGAACCATGACAAGCTTTGATTCGCCTAGTTGAATCACTTGACCACGATCTGGTAGCTCAATTAGACGATCTTCCCAATTTCCTTTCATACGCTCACTCATAAATGATGAATTTAAGTGAGGTAAAAATCGTGCCCACAATTTAGAGGCCACCACCTTAGCATCGGTATAAACCAGCCAACGAGGCATTGAAGTAATAATATCTGGGTCCTGATGTGAAGCGATTACATAGTCCAAATTTTTAAGACGAGTATATTTATTAAGTTCCATCGTCAATGGAACGTAGGTCAAGTCGCCACCTGGGTCAATAACGGCTGCTCGTTCATGATCAATAATTAAAAATTGATTGGCTTGTATGCCTTCCCCTTTGACCAAACTGGTAAAACTAATACATTTATGTACGCCATTATCAAATAATATCTGTGATGTTGTTTTTTCAAACCCCATACAATTCCCCAAAAAAATTTTAAATATTAGATATTTTTATATCCCTACTAAAATAAAGGGATTCTAAAGTGCTTGCAATGAATTAATTGATATTTCTCATAATATTTTAAAATAGATTTTACTTTTCTTATTCTAGAAATGAATCATCAAGAAATTGAGTAATCCTCTAACATTTTCTTAAATAAGCTATATCGTAAAGTTTAACTTCTTCAAAGCTCAAAAAAAACGCACTCTTCATGAATGCGTTTTTATACAAATTGAAAATAACTTAGAAGAAATAATGTTGTACTAGCGTAGAAACACCTACAATGAAGAAAATAGCTGCACCAATTTTATGAATCAGTGAGATAGAGAGACGTTCAGCTAATTTATTACCAATAAATACAGCTGGTGCATTGGCAATCATCATACCTAATGTTGTACCTAGCATCACCCAGAAAATACTGTCATAGCGTGCAGCTAAAGCGACTGTCGCAATTTGGGTTTTATCACCAATTTCTGCTAAGAAAAATAAAATAAAGGTTGCCCCAAAAACACCAAATTTTTGCCATTTATTAATACTATCGGTTTCATCATCGAGCTTATCCGGAATAAGCATCCAGAATGCCATACCAATGAAACCAACAGCGAGTACCCAGACTAAAATTTCAGGGCTTAGAACTGTGGTAATCCATTGTCCAAGCACAGCAGAAATACCATGATTAATAAGTGTTGCTAAAAGAATCGCAATTAAAATAGGAATTGGCTTACGGAAACGCGCAGATAGTAAAAGTGCCAACAATTGAGTTTTATCGCCCATTTCAGCGAGGGCAACAATCGAGGTAGAAATCAGAAATTCTTGCATGTCGGTTCTCTGGCTAGCATAAATGCCTATGACCTACCCCTCCTGCTAGCCAAATATCATAAAATGATTGCAGAGTGGTAAATCAAAGGTCTTGCCAACTCAGAAACGATGAGACGTTTAAGCTATGATGACCATGTTCTGTTGAACAATTATGTTGACCATCACCTATTCACCTTTGCTGTGAATAGCGGCTACTCCCCAATGAAGTATGCGTCTATTATATTCAAGTCAGTCGATTTTTCAAACTTTCAAGTAACAAATTTTATCCACGCCCACACGACTAATCGTGCAATACCTAATATCACTGCAAAATAAGCACTTATATGAATAAAACCAATAGGGCTACTGCTCGTTCCAGCCTGATATTCAAAAGGCAAAATCAAAGTAGCAACAAACACCTCAAAACCCATCACCACATAAGTCATCCATTCCCAGGGGAAGTGTAAAATACTGACCCATAATCCCATCAATAAAAACACAATCAATAGTAAGGGCAACATAATTTTCAGAAAACCCAACATTTACTACTTCTCCTTTATGTAATAACGAGAAATTTTTCCTCACTCTCGATAAATCCTGCTTAATGTGTAGATTAACCTAAAAATTAAGTCAAACAGACATTAAAACAAAACCCCGCCGAAGCGAGGTTTTAGTATGTTCTTTCAAAGCATTAGATTAATAAAGTACGAATATCTTTAAGAAGTTTCGTAAGTTTATTTGTAAAGCGAGCTGCATCCGCACCATTAATTACACGGTGGTCATAAGACAATGACAACGGCAACATTAAGCGTGGATCAAAGTCTTTACCATTCCATACAGGCTGCATCGTTGCAGGTGAAATACCCAAAATTGCAACTTGTGGCCAGTTAACTAGTGGGGTAAATGCTGTACCGCCAATTGAACCTAAGCTTGTAATCGTGAAGTTAGCACCTTGTAAATCTTTCGGTGTTAATTTCTTATCACGCGCTTTTTTACTGAGCTCACCTAATTCAACAGCAATTTGCTTAATTGATTTTTGGTCAGGATTACGTAGTACAGGTACTGTCAAACCATCTGGAGTTGCAACAGCAATACCCATATGGATTTCATTACGGAGTAATACAGATTTCTGATCATCTGCCAAGTGACCCGCGAAATAAGGCTCTTCTTTCAACAAGTGTGCTACAGCTTTTGCAATAAATGCCAAAATTGTTAGGCTCACACCTTGTTTCTTAAAGCCGTCTTTCAACTCACCACGCCAAGCTTCTAACTCAGTAATATCTGCAAGGTCAAACTGAGTTACTTGTGGAATGTAATTGTTTAAAGACAACTGCGGAATTGATACTTGCTGCAGACGCGTCAGTACTTTTTCTTCCACGCCACCAAAAGCAGTAAAGTCAGGAAGCTTTGGTAAACCCGAAACTGCTGGTGCAGCCGCAGCAACTGGTGCCGCTTGTGGTGCCGTTAAACGACTCTTCACATAAGCAAAGATATCTTCTTTAACTACACGGCCATGCTCACCAGAAGTTTTAACTTGTGACAAAATCACGCCAAGTTCACGAGCAAGCTTACGAACAGCAGGACCTGCATATACTTTAGCGTTTTCTGCTTCTTGCTCTTTCGTTAACTTATCAGTGCCAGATGTAGGCGCCGCAGGTGCAGACTGTGTTGTAGCAGGAGCAGCTGCTTTAGGTGCTGCTGCCTGTGGAGCTGCGGCTGCTTCTGCTTTTGCCGCTGGTGCAGCAGCAGGTGCTTGGCCTTCAGCTTCAATTGTTGCAAGCAATATACCTTGTGAAACTTGTTGGCCTGCTTGCAAGTGAATTGCTTTTACAACACCAACAACGGTACTTGGAACTTCCACAGTTGCTTTATCTGATTCAACTACAACAAGGCTTTGGTCTACATCAACTTTATCGCCAACTTGTACTAAGATTTCAGCAACAACTGCTTTATCTACGCCCAAGTCAGGAACATTGATATCAACTGGACCAGATTGAGTAGCAGCTGCCGCAACAGTTTCTTGCTTTGTAGCAACTGGTTCAGCGGCTGCAGCTGGAGCTGGTGTAGTAGCAGGAGCTTCTGCTTGCGCATTAGATGCAGCTGCTGTTTTCACTTGAATAAGAACAACACCTTCTTTAACGGTATCGCCTTCTTTCACTTGAATACTTTCTACAGTACCAGCAACGCTACTTGGAACTTCCACAGTTGCTTTATCTGACTCTACAACAACAATACTTTGTTCAACATCGATCTGGTCACCCACTTTAACGAGGATTTCACCAACCAATGCTTTTTCAACGCCAATGTCAGGTACAGTCACTTCAACAGTAGAAGTTGATGTAGAGGCAGCAGGTTGAGCTGAAGCTTGAGTTTGCTGTGCAGGTGCTGGAGCAGCTGGCTTTTCAGCCGCAGGAGCTGGTGTTGGTTCCGGAGCTGCTTGTGCCGCACCTTCTGCTTCGATCTCAATCAAAGCAACACCTTCAGTCACATCATCACCTTGATTAATCAAGATGCTTTTTACGACACCTGCTGAAGTGCTAGGCACTTCAACAGTTGCTTTATCAGACTCAAGCACAACGATACTGTCGTCAACTTCAACACGGTCGCCAACTTTTACTAAAATTTCAGCGACGTTTGCTTTATCTACACCAATATCAGGGGTCTTAATTTGCATGCTTAGTTCCCCTCACCTGTTTGCGTTTCATTGTATTCAGCAACTGGCTGAACTTCCGGATGTGCTTGTGGAGCCCATGCAACCGGACGGTCAGTATCTAACTCAAAGTTAGAAATTGCATCTTTCACCAAACGTGCGTCTACTTCACCTTCGTCAGCTAATTTTTTCAAAGTAGCAACAACAATGTGGGCAGCATCAACACCAAAGAAACTACGTAAGTTCGCGCGTGTATCTGAACGGCCGTAACCATCTGTACCTAATGCAACAAATGGGCGACCATCTGGAAGATACGCACGGATTTGTTCGCTATAAGCACGCATATGGTCGGTAGCAGAAACTACGATACCTTCCGTACCACGTAATTGTTTAGATACCCAAGATTCCTTAACTTCTTCAGCAAGTGGGTGTAGGCGGTTGTATTCTTCACATGCCATACCATCACGTGCTAACTCATTGAAGCTTGTTACACTCCAAACATTTGAATGGATTTGGTATTCATCACGTAAGATTTTCGCAGCTTTAATCACTTCGCGAAGGATTACACCTGAACCAAGTAACTGGACAGTTGCTTTTTCATCTTTCTCGAATAAATACATACCACGTTTAATGCCTTCTTCAACGCCCTCTGGCATTTCAGGATGCTCGTAGTTCTCATTCATTACTGTTAAGTAATAGAACACACGCTCTTGGTTCACATACATGCGTTGTAAACCATCATGTACAATTACCGCTAACTCATAACCAAAACATGGGTCATAAGACACGCAGTTTGGAATCGTGTTTGCCAAGATATGTGAATGACCGTCTTGGTGCTGTAAACCTTCACCGTTCAATGTCGTACGGCCTGCAGTCGCGCCTAACAAGAAACCTTGAGCTTGTGCGTCACCCGCAGCCCATGCAATATCACCAATACGTTGGAAACCAAACATTGAGTAATACATGTACATTGGAATCATTGGCAAGTTATTAGTTGAATAACTTGTCGCTAACGCAGCCCATGCACTCATCGCACCTGCTTCGTTGATCCCTTCTTGTAACATGTGACCGTCTTTTGCTTCACGGTAATGCATTAACTGTTCTTGGTCTTCTGGCGTGTATTTTTGGCCGTGAGCAGCATAAATACCAAGCTGACGGAACATACCTTCTAAACCAAAAGTACGTGCTTCATCTGGAACGATTGGCACTACGCGGTCTTTAATCGCTTTTTCTTTAAGTAAAGCAGCAATTAAACGAACCATCACCATAGTAGTTGATTGCTCTTTGCCACCCGAACCTTTCAACACTGCATCAAATACAGATAATTCAGGAATTGCTAAAGATTCACTCTCACGACGACGTGCAGGCAGGTATCCACCTAAAGCTTCACGACGTGCTTTCATATATTTCATTTCTGGAGAGTTTTCACTTGGGCGATAGAATGGAAGCTCTTCTAATTGCTCATCTGAAAATGGAAGATTGAAACGGTCACGTACATATCTTAAAGAGTCAATTTGCATCTTTTTGATTTGGTGTGTTTTGTTTACCGCTTCAATTTCTTCAGACAAACCATAACCTTTAATGGTTTTCGCCAAGATCACTGTTGGTTGGCCTTTCGCTTTCATCGCTTCTGCATATGCAGCAAAAACTTTGTAAGGGTCATGACCACCACGGTTTAACGCATCAATATCTTCATCGCTTAAATCTTTTACAAGTTCCGCAGCTTCTGGGTACTTACCAAAGAATTTTTCACGTGTATACGCGCCACCTTTTACTTGATAACGTTGATAGTCACCATCAACAGCTTCTTCCATACGTGCTTTTAATGCACCGCTTGTATCTTTAGCAAGTAGTGGATCCCAATGACGGCCCCATACTACTTTAATGACACGCCAGCCTGCGCCACGGAAGATCGATTCAAGTTCTTGAATAATTTTACCGTTACCACGTACAGGACCATCTAGACGCTGTAAGTTACAGTTCACTACCCAAATTAAGTTATCAAGCTTCTCACGACCAGCCAGTGAGATGGCACCTAAGCTTTCTGGCTCATCCATCTCGCCATCGCCGAGGTATGCCCAAACTTTACGATCTTCTTCTTTGATCAGGCCACGGTTCATCAAATATTTTTGAATGTGCGCTTGATAAATCGACATGATTGGACCAAGACCCATTGATACAGTTGGGAACTGCCAATAGTCCGGCATTAAATACGGATGTGGATAGCTTGGTAAACCGTTACCGCCAACTTCACGGCGGAAATTACTTAACTGTTCTTCAGTTAAACGTCCTTCAAGGAATGAACGTGCATAAATACCAGGAGCACAGTGTCCTTGGTAATAAATCATATCTCCGCCAAAGTTATCGCTGTTTGCGCGGAAGAAATGGTTAAAACCTACGTCATATAATGTTGCACTTGATGCGAAGCTCGCCAAGTGACCACCTAAATCATCACCTGTTTTATTCGCGCGAAGTACCATTGCTAAGGCATTCCAACGAATCAATGCACGAATACGGCGTTCCATATCTTGGTCGCCTGGCATTGCAGGTTGTTCTTCAACAGAAATTGTATTTAAGTAAGGTGTATTGAGACGTTGAATTGGAACATGCTTAGCAATTGCTTGTTGGTAAAGTTTTTCCAACAAGAATGCCGCTCGCTCAGTTCCCATATGTTGTAAAACTGAATCGAATGCATCTTGCCATTCTTGGGTTTCTTGTGCGTCGGAGTCACCGTAAAACGCCATAATTCACCTGTTCCTTGTTCTCTAATCTACTTTGTATTTTTATCACGTTTTGCCCCTCTCAAGTTATTGCCACGGGTGAATGTGAGGGGGCTCTATTATTTTCTGAATGAATAGTCATTGACCGAGCAGTAAACAAAATAACAAAAAAACGCCAATATTGGCGTTTTTTTATACGATCATTGCGTTAAGAAAGGTTTATGTTCATTTCAGATTCATAAATTTAATAACCTTGAACTTTTATGAAACTCTATTAAGGCAACATTGCTAAGTAAGTTGATGGATTCTTACGTTGACCATCTTTAACTACTTCATAATGTAAATGCGGTCCTGTACAACGACCTGTACAACCCACATTGGCAATATGATCACCAGCAGAAACCTGATCACCCACACGAACCATTAAACGTGAAGCGTGTGCATAGCGTGTTAAATAACCATTACCGTGGTTAATTTCAACATATTGACCATAACCTGTACCCCAACCTGATTTAGTTACAATACCAGGACCAGTTGCATAGATCGGTGTACCACTTGGCGCAGACATATCCAAACCACCATGATGCTCTGCACGACCACCCATGGTACGGCCACCAAAGTTAGAAGAAACACGTACGCTATCCGGAAGAGGATGAGAAACTAACCAAGAATAAGGATTTGAAGAAGAGGCATTAAAAGAATTTTTTGCAGTCGTATGACCATATTTTTTTGCCAGTGAGTCATTGTTGAGCTCAACTGTTTTTGGGCGTAAAGTGACTGAAACTTTAGCACTTGCCGGAAGATCTAAATCATCAGGATGCGTATATGAACCTTGAGATAATGTTTTTGATAACTGTTCCAATCGATCTGAGTCAGTAGATTGGTTAATATTTTGATAATCTGCAAAAGCAACCGATGCTGCCGAAGCGGCAAGTGAAAACGCTAATAAAATACGACGCGTGTGCATAAAAACCTCTTGAAACTGTTCTTACTCAAGTTCCTTATGATCTCTTCCTTGATATCGGTTGAAATGAACGCTTAAGATTAGGACAAGAAACCATTCGAGAACGATCAATGTCTAAACCCGATAACGTTTTTCAACAATCCGGAAAACACATAAAAACAGGAAACCTTACGTTTCTAACAACGCAAGTCGCGCAATGGCAAAGACTTACGAAAATAATCCAACCCTTATTGCCCCAACCGGAACAATGGCAGGTCGTGTGTTATCAAAATGGCACTTTAATTATTACTGGTGAAAATCAGGCAATGATTAGTCAACTCAGCTATTTACAGAGCCAATATATATCTAAATTATCTCAACTTGAAGGACTAAAAGACCTACAAAGAATTCAAGTTCGCTTAAGAAATAAAACTATTCCTACAGCGCCCCCATCTGAGCCTTCTAAATCCATCCCCCCGGAAACACAAGAAATGTTACGTAGTGCTGCCGACTTCGTGAGCGACCCTAAGCTTAGCCAAGCTTTACTACGTTTGGCAAGCAATAAAAAATGATGAGCTTTCTATTCCTTAATTAGAATCGTTCTTATTATGTGATTAAAATCACAGTTTTTATTGTTACATTATAACATAGCCAAATAAAGACAATGACTTATGTCACACTCACGTATGGAATTGGACAGTCTTTCTCGTCATTAAATGTTACAATTTCATAATTACTCGGATCACTTTGAACATTGCGTAATAGCTGATTATTTAAAGCATGTCCTGATTTATAGCCATCGAACTTGGCAATAATTTGATGACCAAGTAAATACAAATCACCTACTGCATCTAAAATTTTGTGACGAACGAATTCATCGGCAAATCGTAGGCCTTCTTCGTTCACAACACCTGTATCATCTACACCAATGGCATTGTCTAGACTTGCCCCTAAAGCTAAATTATTTGCTTTGAGGTAATCTAAATCCTTCATAAAACCAAAAGTACGTGCCTCACTGACTTCATACACAAAGGTTTCAGTAGAAAAATCGATAGTCGCAGATTGATATTCTTTTGCAAAGGCAGGATGATCAAAATCAATCGTAAAGTTGAGTTGAAAACCATTATGTGGTCTAAAAATCGCTTTTTTATCATCAATTAAAGCTTCAACTGGCTTTAATATTCTTATAAATTTTTTCGGGGCATCTTGTTCACGCAAGCCACCTTGCATTAACAAATAAATAAATGGTCCAGCACTACCATCCATAATGGGGACTTCAGATGCTGACACTTCCACGATTAAATTATCAATTCCTAAACCGGCAATCGCACTCATCACATGCTCAATGGTACCTACTTTAATATCACCAGTAACAAGGTTTGAACACATGAATGCTTCTTGAATCAGCAATGCATTAGCAGGAATATCGACAGGTGGATCTAAATCGATACGGCGAAATACAATACCTCCATCCACGGTATGTGGAATGAAATTGATCATCACTTTTTGACCGCTATGAAGACCTATTCCACTCGCTTTTACCACACGATTGAGAGTACGCTGTTTCACCATGCTTTGTAACTTCTTTTTTAAAACCGCTATACGTTAGCATATTTAGTCATTGATCAAAAATAAAAAAAGGCAGTGTTTATACACTGCCTTTTAATAGATTGAATGCTATATTACTTACGTTGCTGATTTTTCAAGTAATCTTGAATGCTCATTGGAGAAGAACGCGGTGATGAACTTGGTGCATTATTCACATCATTTTCAGCATTTTGACGCTTATTAATTGCTGGAACGTCATCTTCATCTACAGATTGTGCAGATTGAGTTGCTGTATGACTTACAGTATTACGCTTTCTTGGTTCTGCATCAGCTGCATTACGTGTTAAACCAGTTGCAATCACAGTTACACGTAATTCATCACGCGCATCTGGATCAAATACTGTACCGTAGAAAATCTCGCCTTCATCAAGGTCAACAATTTGGTTAACCACATCAGTAATGATTTCAGTTTCACGTAACGTGATGTCATCACCACCTGTAATGTTAATTAACACGCCTTTTGCATTAATAATATTCACATTATCAAGTAGTGGACTACGGATGGCTTGTTCAGCAGCTTGACGAGCACGGTCTTCACCACGGCCTAAACCAGCACCCATCATTGCATAACCGCGAGTACTCATTGCAGTTTTCAAATCGGCGAAGTCAAGGTTAATGTGACCACGGTTAACCACAAGGTCAAAGATACTACGTACAGCGTTTAACAATACATCATCTGCCTTTTTATAGGCATCTTTCATTGAAATATCACCATACACGCTTAATAAGCGTTGATTAGGAATAATAATCAATGAATCAACATGTGCTTCAAGCGCTTCAATACCACGCTCAGCAGATTTTTGACGACGACGACCTTCAAAGTTAAATGGCGTTGTTACAACACCAACAGTCAAAATCCCCATTTCTTTAGCAACTTCGGCAACAACCGGAGCTGCACCAGTACCTGTACCACCACCCATACCAGCGGTTACAAATACCATGTCAGTTCCTTCAAGGTGCTGACGAATAATTTCACGGCTTTCTTCTGCGGCAACCTGACCTACTTCAGGGTTAGCACCAGCACCTAGACCACGTGTACTTTGCTCACCTAACTGAATTTTGAAAGGGGCATTCATACAGTCAAGTGCTTGTTTATCTGTATTGGCACAAACGAATTTAACACCCTGAATATCAGACTGTACCATGTGCTGAACGGCATTACCGCCACCGCCACCTACACCAAATACAGTGAAACGGGCTTGACCGTTGCCATCGTTTAGTTCATCTTCTATAAATTCAAATGAGGCCATGACCTTTAGGGTTCCTAATACATTATGGCAGTCACTTCAGCCCGTATACTGCCTTGATTTTCAAAAATAACTAATTTTAAGAATGCTGTGCAATACAAACCTTGTCAAGTACAGTGGTTTTCTCTTACAACTTCCTAACAATTCTACCAATAAATCCATACATCCTAAAAAATGGCTTTAAGTTTGCTATTAAACGCATTCCAGCCATTCACCATTCGTTCCCATACCGAACGGTCATTCCCCTCTTCAGGTTCCTCAACAGCTTCTTGTAATTCGCTTTGGCTAAACATAAGCAAACCAGCTGCTGTCGCATACATTGATCGGCGTAATGCAGCCTGATGCTGATCATCAGCATACACCTGTAATGGTGGATTACCTAAATGAGCAGACACACCCAGCATACGACGAGCCAAACTTACCATACCTTCGATTTGACAAGCATCGCCTGTCAACACTACACCATGATACAGGCCATGGATTGCACCGCTTTGTTCGAGTTCTTCGCGAATCTGGCTAAAAATCTCTTCATAACGCGCAATAATAATTTCTGATAACTCAATACGACTAATCGTTTGAGGGCCATCAATACCCTGAACTTGAATCATATGGTCAGGCTTAACAGCACTTAGATCAACACAGCCATGCAGAATTTTAATGCGTTCAGCTTCTTCAGTAGTTGTTTGCAACACAGCAGCAATGTCACGTGTCACATGCTCACCACCACGTTGTAATGTACGTGCTAAAGCCAAACGGCCATCTAAATAAACTGCCAGGTTGGTAATACCTGCACCGATATCAACAAGACAGACACCATATTCTTTTTCATCTTTCAGCAAACTTGCTTCAGCCGTAGCCAAGCAAGAAACTACCATTTTCTCAACACCAATGTTCGCACCTTTCATAGCACGATCAAGGTTTTGCATAGTGGCAATCGGCATCATCATGAGCTGATAGTGGCCAGTCATGCTGTGAGCAGTCATATTGATTGGGTTTTGGACCCATTCTGCAGAATCACCTAACTCAAACCCGAGTGGCACTGCACTCGCTAGATAGTAGTCTGAAGTCACATGACTTGCTTTTGCTAACTCTAATGCACGGACAACTTCATTGGTTGTAATCACATGTGCTGGGTTAGCAACAGGTGTGCGTCCAGAAGCATAGAAACTTTGCAACTCGGTACTCGGAATAGAGACCCACGCACTATGAATGCGACATTCGGCCATATTTTCCGCTTCAGCAACGGCGTTTTTAATCGCAGCAATGACTTTATCGAGACTTACAATTTTTCCTTTGTTCATGCCTCGATTGCGAGCAGTTGCCATACCGATAACCTGAATGTTATCCGGCGCATGAATTTTTCCAATCAAAACTGAAACTTTATGCGTCCCAATGTCAATCGCAACAACTGAGGGAACAGCTTCACTCATCACTCATACCATTTCTTTGTTGTCTAATACCAGGCAAATTGCCTATTTTAAAGCCACGTATTATGGCTTTGCTTTTGCACCACCTGCAATGCTTGTGTCATCACTCGTTACAACAAACTGACCATTCACAATTTTAGGTGGGGTTGCATTCTTCCATTGAATAGATAATCCATTACGATATCGCAAATCAATGGCTGAGATTTTCGTCCACACAGGTTTTAGGTCAGATTGTGCCAAGTGACTTAAACGTTGCAATTTATTCATTGTTTGATCTTGGTCAACAATAATTCGCAAACCAGAATCAAACTGCATAAACCAAGTCATTCGCTCTGTTAGATATAACTCTTTTAAACGCAAATTAACAGGATGGAATAACTGATTAATTTCATTATAGCGTCGCATCATCATTTTAGACTGGCTTACTGGACCATGTAACAGCGGAAGCTCAGGATGAAGTCTCGGTTCTGCCTCACTAAATACGTCACCACCATCGCTTAATAAGCGACCTGTTCCCCAACGGGCGATCGCATGTCGAGGCATCACACGAACACGAATACCATTTGGCCAGGCACGAGATACGACAACTCGGTCTACCCATGAAATTTCTAATGCTTTATCACGAATCTGCTCTAAGTCAGACGTAAAGTAATTATCTTTTACAATCGGCTGCACATATCGCATCACTTGCTGATTCTCAACCGGAGTTGTTGAACCTACCACCTCAAGCTTTGCGACAGTTGCATCAGTAATAACTTTATATAGACCGTAAATTCCGACCGCCAAGACTAAAAAGGCAATAACCAACAGCACCCATCCGCCAGCATTGGCAAGCTTTTGCTTGCGCGTAGGCGGTTTTTCATGAATGGAGGTAATCGCCGCACGTTTACGGCGCATGGAAGCCGGAAGTTGTGCCATATTTAAGCCGTACCTTCCAATGTTTGCTCAAGAATTGCAACACACAATTCATCAAAGCTATAGCCCACGGCTTTAGCAGCTTTTGGCACAAGTGAATGGCTGGTCATACCCGGCACAGTATTTACTTCTAGAAGCCAGAAATTACCTTGCTCATCCTGCATTGCATCAATACGGCCCCAACCTTCTGCACCTACAGCCTGAAAAGCGCGTAAGCATAAGGCTTGTAGTTTTTTCTCTTCGGTTTCGCTAAGACCGCAAGGAATGCCATATTCGACATCATTGCGTTGATATTTTGCTTCATAATCATAAAAAGCAACATCTGCTGGTGGCTGCAAACGAATAACAGGTAAAGGCTGACCATTTAAGAATGAAATCGTAAATTCGCGACCTGTAATCCATTTTTCTGCCATGACAACAGCATCGTGCTGAGTTGCCTTTTCAATTGCTGCTGCAAAGTCTTCAGCTTTTTCAACCTTACTCATGCCTACACTTGAACCTTCATGTACAGGCTTGATAATGACAGGTAAACCTAATTCAGCAATGACTGAGTCTAGATCTGTTTCTTTAGTAATAATGCGATATGGTGCAGTTGGTAAGTCACTACCTTGCCAGATTTGCTTGGTTTTAACCTTATCCATGCCTATTGCAGAACCTTGTACACCCGTTCCTGTATAAGGGATGTTTAACCACTCAAGCACACCTTGGATTTGACCGTCTTCGCCACCACGACCATGCAATACAATAAATGCACGGTCATAGTTTACAAGTTCAGTCACGCTACGGTCTTGCGGATCAAATGCCTCAGCCTGAACACCTGAACGTAACAAAGCGTCCAGAACTGCCTGACCACTATCTAAAGACACAGCACGCTCAGCCGATTTTCCACCAAGTAACACAGCAACTTTGCCGAATTTTGTAGCATTTGACACGTTTAAATCCTTAACCCGATAATTCAATACTTTTTGTTTATTTCACATACAAATGGTGCTGTGCAAGTTCTACTGAAATTGCTCCAACGTTACCTGCACCTTGCGTTAATAACAAGTCATTTGGTTGTAACACATTTTGCATGATGTTTTGCAAATTACCTTCAACCGGATCAATTAAAATCGGCTCAACCTGACCACGCAAACGAATACTACGCGCCAAAGTACGGCTATCTGCGCCAACAATTGGTTTTTCTCCAGCCGGATAAACTTCTAGTAATAATAATTGGTCGACTTGAGATAAAACTTCAATAAAGTCATCAAAACAATCACGAGTACGAGAGTAACGATGTGGTTGGAAAAGCATCACTAAACGACGGTCAGGATGACTTTGACGAGCAGCTTTAATCGTAGCTTCCACTTCTTTAGGGTGATGTCCATAGTCATCGACTAATTTCACATTACCTTCACCAAGCTCAAATTCACCTTGTACTTGGAAGCGACGTCCAACACCACTAAAGCCTTTTAATGCACGACTAATTGCTTCATCAGAAACACCTTCATCAGTTGCAACACCAATCGCAGCCAACGCATTTAAAACATTATGTAAACCAGGCTGATTAATGGTTAAACGCAACGGCTCACGGCCTTTACGCAATACCGTGAAGTGCGAACGCATGCCATCTTGTTCTACATCAATTGCACGGATGTCATTATCTTCGTTAAAACCATAAGTAATAACTGGACGACCTACACGCGGCAAAATCTCACGAATATTTGCGTCATCACCACAAACTACAGCTAAGCCATAGAATGGCAAGTTATGAAGGAACTGTACGAAAGTATCTTTTAATTTATCAAAACTGCCTTCATAAGTGTCCATATGGTCAGCATCGATGTTGGTCACAATCGCTGCCATTGGCTGCAAATAAAGGAAAGATGCATCTGATTCATCGGCTTCAGCTACGATAAAACGGCTTTCACCTAATGCAGCATTTACGCCTGTACTATTAAGCAAACCACCGATCACATAAGTTGGATCAAGGTTTTCTTCAGCCAACATGGTCGTTAAAAGACTTGTGGTTGTCGTTTTACCATGTGTACCAGCTACAGCAATACCATGACGGTAACGCATAAGCTCACCTAGCATCTCTGCGCGGCGTACGATTGGGGTACGTTGCTCAATTGCGGCTTTCACTTCCGGGTTTTCTGGATCAATAGCCGTTGACACAACAAGCACATTAGCGTTTTTAATATTTTCTGCTTCGTGTCCAATATAGACCTTAATGCCATTTTCTTCTAATTGTTGCGTGGTTTTTGAAGCTTTAATATCTGAACCGGAAATTTTATATCCTTGGTTAGCTAACACCTCAGCAATACCACACATACCTGCACCGCCAATACCCACAAAATGAATATGTTTGATACGGCGCATTTCAGGCACTTTAATCAATTTTTTTGCTTGGTTTGCAGCTGTTGTTGGAGACATAGTAAATCCGATTACATTTTTTGAATAAGATCAACCACATGCTGAGTTGCATTTGGTTGGGCATGTTGACGCGCTTTCACTGCCATTTCTGTAAGCAATTGGCGGTTCATCAACGTGGTAAACAATTGATTTAAAACTTCTGGTGTCATAGTCGATTGCTGGCAAATTTTTGCAGCTCCGACATCGGCCAGAAATTTGGCATTTGCAGTTTGGTGGTCATCTACCGCGATTGGAAGCGGCACAAAAACTGCTGCAACTCCAGCGGTAGCAACTTCTGTCACAGTTAAAGCGCCCGCACGGCAAATAATCAGGTCTGCTTCGCTATAGGCTTTTGCCATATCTTCAATAAAAGGCAAAACCTGTACAGTTAAATTTGCTGGCGCATCTGCGTACAAAGCTTGAGTTGCCTCAACCTGTTGCTGACCACATTGATGGAAAATATTCAGTGGCACTTGAAGTTGTTTTAATGCCGGAGGTAAACGTTCATTGAGTGCTTTTGCACCTAAAGAACCGCCTACAATTAAAATATTTAAGGGTTTCCCCGCTTGCTCACGCTCATCGTAACGCCACTTTGGGCTTAAGATATCAGTGATCTCACGACGTACCGGATTTCCAGTCGTTACCACTTTTTCGCTAGCAGGAAAAGTATTTGGAAATGCTTCACACACCACTTTAGCCACGCGTGATAACTGTGCATTGGTAAAACCAGCAACCGCATTTTGCTCATGAATGAGAACAGGAATACCTAATAAGCGCGCCGCCAAGCCACCAGGGCCTGCAACATAGCCACCAAAGCCAGCTACCGCGTCAACTTTAAGCTGTTTCATATAGCGCATTGCGCTAAAAGTTGCTTTTAAAATTTTAAAAGGCGCAGCAAGTTTACGGATGACCCCGTTGCCACGTACACCTTGAATATCAATTTGATATATTGGAATATTTTGATCTTTTAATAACCGATTTTCCATACCTGTTGGCGTGGCTAACCATGAAACTTGACAACCTTGCTGTTGAAGTTGTTTGGCTACGGCGAGGGCTGGAAAAACATGTCCACCAGTACCGGCAGCCATCATCATGACATGTTTAGGTTTGCTTTGCTGTGAATCTGTCACGGTCTAATTCTTCAACTCAAAAAACAATGGAAATTGTCATCTATTTTTGTAGCCGTTTATTTTAATCCTAAAGCTTCATTAACGAAAAGCGAATTTCACTCGTTTATAACAGAAAGATGTGCTTTTTTGAAAATATGCCTACAAAGCGCTAGCGTATTTCATATTGTGGTTTTATTAATTGATATATTTTTAGGTGATTTCCCAGCATACGCTTAGGAAATCACTCAAACTGGATTATTGAGCAGGACGACCCGCTTCTAATACGTCAAATAGATCATCGGCAATTGATGTACCAAATTGAGCATCAATTTCACGAATACAGGTTGGGCTAGTCACATTAATTTCAGTCACATAATTACCAATCACATCAAGCCCAACAAATACCAATCCTTTTTCACGTAAGAAAGGCCCGATTTTCGCTGCAATGAGTTTGTCATTTTCAGTAAGTGGACGCGCTTGACCTAAACCACCAGCTGCCAAATTACCACGCACTTCACCATTTTGTGGAATACGAGCTAGACAGTACGGAACAGGTTCACCATTCACCATTAGAATTCGTTTATCCCCTTCTACAATTTCAGGAATATAACGCTGAGCCATAATTGGACGAGTGCCTAATTCTGTCAACATTTCCAATGTAGAACCAATATTTACACCGTCTTGGTATAAACGGAAAATACCCATCCCGCCCATACCGTCAAGTGGCTTAACAATCACATCGCCATGTTCTTTAATAAATTCACGAATCAGGCTCTGCTGTGATGTCACAAGTGTAGGCACTTGTAGCTCTGGAAACTGCGTAGCAAAAAGTTTTTCATTGCAATCACGCAGTGATTGAGGCTTGTTAATAATCCATGCGCCTTCACGCTCAGCTTGCTCAAGCACATAAGTCGTGTAGACAAAGTTCATGTCAAAAGGCGGATCTTTACGCATGAGTACAACATCATAAGCCGCGATTGATTCTTTTTTCTTTTCACCTAACTCATAATAATGATTGTAATCTTCGAAAACTTTTAACGGAGAGATTAGACCGTAGGCTTTACCTTGATCGATATATAAATCTTGCTGTAATGCATAACCTAATTCATGTCCACGACGGCTCGCCGCCCACAACATTGCCATGGTTGAATCCTTTTTCAGATTTACGGTTTCAATCGGATCCATGACGACAAGTACACGCATGCTCAAGCTCTTCTTAAAATTTAAATTAGCATGAGTATAGCTGAGATTTTTCACTCGTTTTTCTTAATTTTAGTAAAACCTTATCGGTTATTTCTTTATCTTGAATTCAGATAAATTCAGTTAAACTAAGGTCATAAAATATTATTTTTTAAAGGCTAAAGATGAAACTTTATCGCTATTTAACAGGCCCTGATGACTCTGCTTTTTGCGCACGAGTGACTAAAGCGCTCAATCATGGCTGGGAATTATATGAAGCACCCACCATGACCTTTAATGGCACTCAAGTGATAGTGGGCCAAGCAATTTGCAAAATGATTGATGAAAACTATGATCCAGAAATGGATATTGTAGATGTGCTCAAAAACAATGCTTAACTCTAAGGGTGTTTTTTAATAATGAAGCACCCTCTTCAAACCTCTATTAATAAATAAAACGGCTTTGTTGCACAAAGCTATTCTTGAAGGCTTCTTCAGTAATATAATTTCCAGATGAAGAAGCCTACACCTAAAATCTATCGTACAACCAATTGGTCCTCGTATAACCAAGCTTTAATCAAGCGAGGAAATATTTCAATCTGGTTTGATCCTAAGACGCAATGGTATGCACAACCACAAGGCAAGCAAGGACGAAATCAAACTTATTCCGATACAGCGATTCAATGCTGTTTAATGATCAAATCTCTATTCCGTCTTTCTTTACGTATGGTTACTGGCTTTGTTCAAAGCCTGATTAAACTCTGTGGCTTGAATTGGACAGCACCAGATTACTCCACCCTTTGTAGACGACAAAAGCATATTGATATTGCGATAAGCTATCAGAAAAGTCATGATGGGTTACACCTACTTGTCGACTCTACGGGTTTAAAGTTTTTAGGTGAAGGCGAATGGAAGCGTAAAAAACATCAGCCTGAATACCGTCGGCAATGGCGTAAACTGCATATTGGTATAGATGCTGAAACACTGCAAATACGTGCCGTTCAGCTTACTACAAATAATGTCAGTGATTCACAAGTACTAGGTGATTTACTGGATCAAATTCCACTAGATGAGCGAATAGATTCTGTCTATACCGATGGCGCGTACGACACGAAGTGCTGCAGAAAAGTGATTTCAGATCGTCAAGCACATGCAGTAATTCCACCCAGAAAGAATGCCAAGCCCTGGAAAGATTCTAAAATAAGTTCAATAGAACGAAATGAGTTACTTCAAACGGTTAAACATTTAGGCAGAACCCTATGGAAAAAATGGTCGGGTTATCACCGTCGTAGTTTGGTGGAAACCAAGATGCATTGCATCAAATTATTAGGTGATAGGCTGACGGCAAGACATTTTCAAAGTCAGGTCAATGAAATTCATGCGCGTGTGGCAGTTCTGAATAGATTTACGGAATTAGGTAGACCTCGCACCCAAGTTGTGTCTTAAATTTGAATGGATTGGGGAGAACTCAGC